>CALKFX010000132.1 GCA_938084875.1 uncultured Flavobacteriales bacterium
AAAGGAATTTTACGAATTTATTTTGGCGAATAATAAAAATGAATCTATATTTGCACACCTTGTATGGTACCTTAGCTCAGTTGGTAGAGCAATGGACTGAAAATCCATGTGTCCCTGGTTCGATTCCTGGAGGTACCACAAAATTATCCCGTAACTCATTTATAAAAAATGATTTACGGGTTTTTTGGTTTTTAGGGTTGCTCAAAGGTGTGCGCAGTTTGTAACATTACATAACGGTTATACTGGTATATTATTCTGTTGTATTCGTAAAATACATATTGATTATAAGGACTTATTTTAATTGCTATTTTGGTGTTTCGCTTTCAGGTTTAACCATGGTTATTCTATTATAAATTATACCTAACAGTTAAAAAACCATAACGCGGTTGTACATAATACTCTGACGTGTTAGAAAAAACTTCGTTATAATTGTTTTGATTTATGGATTCGGTATTAAGAATGTTTTTAACACCTAATCGATATTCCCATTTACTGTCTTTTTTTCTAAAATAGAGATTTGCATTTAAAAAAGAATAAGAGTTTAATGTCTGCTGATCATCAGAATAGTTATTGAAGCTATAATCTGATGTAAAAGAGAAATCTTTTAAGATTACCATCTCTAACTTCGCAAAAGGCATGTCTGTATAAAAGGTGTTTTTAGTAACTGAATTTTTAAAATCGCTTATGGCACGTCGGTAACCAACTTCAAAATTTGGTCCTTTTTTAAAATTAGTCAAAACACTCGCTTTATAGCCCTGTGTTAATGATTCTGATTCGGTTATTTTATTGTCTACCACATTAAAATTATTGAGCCAAGACACATTAGCACTTAAGTTGACTTTGTATTTCCCAATGGTTTTATCCCAACGAAATACTCCGTTAAGGCTTTCATCTGTTAAGATTGAATTAATCGGTGTAGATACCGAATTTATGCCTTGATAGATAAGACTATTTTTAATTGGATCATTCATTTTTGTATATCTTAATGATGCCAATACATTCGTATAATTAAACAAACTAAAACTACTATAGTTTAAACTGAAAATATCGTATAGACCGTTTTTAATCTCCTTATTTCCTTGAAATAGAGAATTATAATTATTAAATACATAGCCTTGTACTACGCTATTAATGTCAGGGTATTCTACGATTTTAAAATAGTTAAATCGTAAGCTTTCAGAGTCTTTAAATTGTAGATTAGCATAAAAATTTGGTAATAGTTTTGTTTGAGTATCTTCATATTTTTCTCCGAGCTGACTGTTATTAAAAGTGTAGCTATGAAGATTTACTCCAGGTGCAAATGTAATTTTTCCAGTAATAAATCTATATTCTGCACCTAAGTAGATATCTAAAAAGTTAGAAGTAACATCATTATTAAACTCGCCTTCAGAAAAGTCATTAATACTTTCATCATCCAAGGTTTGAAAAATTGAAGAATCAAAATTCTGTTTACTATTAGTACCCCCAACAACAAAGTTTAAATTACTTTTGTTATTTAGTACATTGTAATAATTCACTTTAGCATCAAACTTATTGGTATTTATTGTTTTATCTTGATTTAATCCGTAATCTTCTTGTGTGGTATTATAAGGGAATATCGTTGAAAATGGCAATGCAACTCCACTTGGATTTTCACCTAAGCCTATAAATGTTGCATTGTAAAAAGGGTTTTCTTTAGACCATAAATGTTGTATTTCGGCTGAAAAAATATTATTATCGTTTAATGTGTAATAAAGATTTATATTCTGATTTATAGAAAAAGGATTATCTTCTCTTAACTCATTTATGGAATTATTTGCAATTGGTATTGTTGATAGAACTCTACTACTTTCTTTTTGTTCAGATAGTTTTAAAAATACATCATAATCTAATTGAAAATTGTTGTAAGGTTTATAAGATGCACTTATTTTTCCTAGACCTAAATTATTATCTTGAATAGAACTTGTGGTAGCTTCCTCTGTCAGATTATCTAAAATATAATCTCTTGTTGTTATTTCTTCAATATCAGTTTTTGATCCAGAATAAATAAAAAAACCACTTAAGTCAAGGCTTTTACTTGGTGAATAACTAAAATTTACAGCTCCAAATTTAGTTTCAATTTCACTTGCCATGTTGTTTTCAAGTAATGAAAAGCCTAAATTATCTGAAGTTAAATTCAATGTAGTTCCAGTACTTCCAAGGTTTTTAAAACCTCCAGTAAATTTAAAATAATCTCGGCGTGTAAAGGGGATTTCGCCAATATTATTAACATCTGTTATAATATTGATACTCTTTTCTGGACTGTAATAAAATAATTTAGGATGAACTAAATATCTTTCGTTAGGTCCACCACCAGCAGTAACATCACCAAACCAGAAATTCTTCTTTCCTTCTTTGAGTTTAATGTTAATGGCCATACTATCTTCATTATTCATTACTCCTTTTAGTTGTGATATTTCATTATAATTTTTAAGTACTTGTATTTTTTCTATAGCACTAGATGGAATATTTTCTACAGCCAGTTTAGAATCGCCATCAAAAAAATCTTTTCCTTCCACCATTACCTTTCTAACACGTTTGCCTTCAACCTCTATTTCTCCATTATCATTAATTTCTACTCCAGGTAATTTTTTTAGTACATCGCCTAATTTCTTTTCAGTTCCGTTCTTAAAAGAATCGGCATTATAGACTATGGTATCACCTATAACTTTAATAGGCATTTCATAACTTAAAACAATTTCATCCAATTGATTATTATCTTCATATAATGTAAAGTTTTTTTCAAAATCTATAGACGCTTCGGTTACTTCTATAGTTTTAGAGATGGTTTTATATCCTAAAAAACTAACATTTAAATTATACTTAGCATTTTTTTCAAGTGAAAGTTGATACCTCCCCTTACTGTTAGCTACCGAATATGAAGCTAATTTCTTTGTTACACTATTTATTGCAACCACATTAGCAGATTCTAAAGGGTAACCAATACTATCCTTTATATATCCTGAAACTTTCACTTCTTGTGAAAACACATTTGTGAAAAATAAAAAGTAAAATATATATAAGATTTTTTTCATTTGCTTTTTTTAGTTTCTTCTTCTAAAGCCACCTCTTCCTCTACGGAAATTTTCTCGTACTTCATTGGCCTTTTTCTTTAGAAGTTCATCATACTTTTTCTGGTTTATTTTTTTACCATTTTTAGGGGCATTAATAATTTCTTCTTTTTTATTCAATTCTATTTTTGAGCAAAGAATTGTCGTATTTCCTGCATTTACTTCTAGAATTAACCCCGGTAAACCATAATACATTGCAGGTCCTTGAGAAATAGGAATATCAAGGGTAAACCAAGCTGTTACTATTATCATTTCATCCCCAATTTTTCTTTCTTCTTTCGAGTCATCTGTTTGTTGCCCTCCTGGGCGAAAGTTTGTTGGTAACCCTCTATTTTTTAGGATAGCCGTAGCCTTAAAACAGGTATGCTTTCCAATTGTTTTTACCTCATCGGTTATTTTCCAATCTATAGTTTGAAGTGAATCTTGAATTAGGAATAGTTTTCCATAAATGTCTACTTGATTTTTGTAAGTATTGTCGTTAATATTCTTGTAAAGTTTGCCATTACTCCCTTGATTAAGTATCATTTTCATCATTCCCATTCGTTGTGCCATGATACCATTACCTTGGTCTTTTTCTAGATTTTCTTCTTCAACATAAATAGAAGAATTCTTATTAAAAGAGAGTACAAAATTATTAGTAGACATACTATTGATACGCTCTTGTATCATTGCCTTTTGAGCCTCAGGAATTTGACGATTACCTAAGTTCATTTTTATCGTATTTTTTACAACATAATGGGCTTTACCGTTGGTGTTTTGTGCTGAAATAGCTATTGAAAATACCAATACGTATAGGGTCATTGTTTTTTTTAGATACTTCATTATTAATAATTTTGATTAAGAAAATATTACTTTAATTCTATAGGAATCCAAATGTTAATGTCAGATAACATCTCTTTTAATTGACTCAGATTTGGGCGATTTCCTTTCATATCACCCAACATACCTCCAGCACCTCTTAAGCCACCAGAAGGTCTTCCACCCATAGATAATCTTTTAGTATTTCCATCAGGTCTTTTCATCCCTTCAATAGAAATTCCTATAGATTTAATATCAGATTGAGATTTTATATAAGAAAGTGGCACTTTCAATGTATAAGACAAGCCTTCAATAGATATTTTATGGTCTACAAAGATCCCATCATTGTTTAATTCTTTATTGATTATTCGCTCTTCTCCGTAATCGGTAATTTTAATATCAGTACCTAATGAAGACATCATTTTTTGTAGCATTTCTTGTCGATTTCCATTTTCTCGCATTTTTTTGATTTTTTCAATATCAAGCGCCTGTCTTCTTTTTGTTGGGTATTGTACAGATAAGTTCTTATTCTTTTTCCCTTCATTATCGAAGAAAATAGTTACACCATTTCGCAGCATCTTTAACTGTATTACTCTATCTTGAGTATTTACTGTTATATACATATGTGAGTTGTCTCTAGTAATAGTATACCCTAACTTATTATCCATATTAAGAACTGTACTTATTGATTGTTTGGTTTCGTCATTGAATTTTACAGGATATGTAGTTTGTTTACTACTGCCACAGGAAATCAGTAAAAAACTAAAAATACTTGATATGAATGTTGTTTTTGTACTCATCTTTATTCACATTTATTATTTACTGTCAAATGTATGAGTAACTTAAACCAGAGAAAAAAAAGATATACCTACAAAAAAAAAGTATCGACAAATAAGAAATATGTATCGATACTTTTTTAAAGTTTAAAAGAGATTTACACTCCAAGTATTTTTAAAACATCTTTTTTGTAGGTCTCTCCTATAGGAATGCGAATATCATTAATAACAACATAAGTTTTTTGTAAAGCCCTAATACAATCAATATTAATAATATAAGAACGGTGTGTTCGAATAAAATTTGATGGTAGTTTTTCTAAAATTGCTTTAAAACTCGATAGTGTTAACAAAGTTTTTGCTTGTTCTTTAAGATGAATTTTAATATAATCTTTCAGTCCTTCAATATATTCTATATCTTGTAGGTTAATCTTAATGTTTTCATATTCTGATTTTACAAAAATAAAGTCAATATTATTTTCTCCTGAAGAAGTTTTTACTTGTGGCGCAATAGTTTGTTTTAACTCATACTTTTCTTTGGCTCGAGAAACTGCTTTTAAAAAGCGTTGAAACGGAATAGGTTTAACTAAATAATCGGTTGCATTTAATTCAAAACCTTCTAAAGCATGTTGCGGATAAGCTGTTGTAAAAATAAATTGCGGAATATTCTCAACTGTTTTCACCAAATCTAATCCTGTTAAATTTGGCATTTCTATATCTAAAAAAACTAAATCTACTTGATGCTTATTCAATATTGTTATGGCATCTAGTGGATTATTACATTTTGAAACAATTTCCATCCCTCCTATTTGATTAACATAAGTTTCTAAAACATCAACTGCCAGTGGCTCATCATCTATAATTACGCACCTCATTTTATTCTAATTTTAATTTTAAATCAACCATAAATTTATTGTCCTTTTCCACTATGGTTAACCAATGCTTATCAGGATACAATAACTCCAAACGGTTTTTGGTATTTAGCATTCCTATACCAGAATTCTCCTTGTCTTTGGCAATACTTCCTATTATGTTAATACACTTAAATTGTAATTGATCCTCCTTTACGCTAATATCTATTTCGACCTCTGTATTACCTTTAAAATCTGTTCCATATTTAAAAGCGTTTTCGATATAGGATATAAATAATAAAGGTCTTATTTTTTGGGCTGAAATTACACCTCTTATGTTTGTTTTTATATATTTATTTTTAGCAATTCTAATACGTTGCAATTTGATGTAGTTTTCTATATATTGTAGTTCATCTTTCAGCAAAACTTTGTCATTATTTGCCTTGTAGAGCATATAACGCATCAATTCTGATAACATGATTACAGCGTCTGGTGCATCATTAGATTTTTTAACAGTAAGCGAATAAATACTATTTAAAGAGTTAAATAAAAAATGAGGGTTTAGTTGATTTTTAAGGGATTCTAATTCTGTTTTATTTTTTTGAACCTCAATTTCCGTTTTAATCCTATCGTTTTCTATCCATTGTTCGTATAATCTTATTATTGTTCCAATAATAATTATTACTGAATTGAAAAATATAATTATTATAAATTTTGAAGGCGGTTTATCTAACAGATTTCGACTATCATTAAATTCAAAAATAAATACATTTGAAATAACTAAATAGGCTATTATTAAAAGAACAACTACTGATAATAGATAAAGTATTTTTTTCTTCTTAAGTAATAAATACGGCACTAATAAAGTATAGTTAACATAGAAAATTACAGCTGTAAATGTAATTCTTAAACAAGCTTTGAGCGTAATTTCTTTAATTTCTGCATACACAAAAAACAGAACAATTGAATAAAGTATCGTCCATGTAAATATGTGAATGGAAAACTGTCTTTTATTTTTTATTATTTTTCCCAAATTTGATAATAGTTATTTTGTAAATCTACACAATTATTTTATCAGAGGTGTTGAGTTAGTTTTTACATAACGGTTTGAATATGGCTTGTGGCGGTTTCGAATCATTTTCATGTCCAACGAAACGAAAGCTGGCTAAGGACCAAAAACATTGCTGGCATCTGTTTACTCGCCATAAGCTATATGAGTTGTATTAAGCAGTTATCATTTAATTAACTTGTAGGTTGTCTGATTGTTATTGTTTAGAATGGTCAAATAGTATATTCCTGATTTTGTTTCTGGTGTTTTTATACTTCCTGAACATTTTCCTTCAGTAATATTTCGACCTAAAGTGTCATAAATGATGAAGTATTCATCACCAAGAAGATTCTCAACAAAAATTTCATCTGAAAATGGATTAGGGTAAATTTTATACCCTTTTTCGAAAAGGTTCTCATCAATACTTGTCAAAGAAGTGCAGGAACTAACATCAATTTCGCTGTATAAATTTGGGTCTTGGTTTGGGTCTTCGACCGTGTTAGCCATCATTGAAATTTTAACAATTTCATCACTTGTAGAAAAACAAAGTTGGTGAAAGTTGTCGTTGTCATTTATATCTGCTATCGAAATAGGTATATGCGGTATTAGAACTCCAGAACTTTCAGAATAGCCAATATAGTATTGAAACAAGTCAGATTCTGTATCACCACTTATAAACGGTGTAATACCACCATTCCAAGCAACTTGAACCGTTTGTGTTCCTGAACTACATTCATTAAGATTGCCATCAATTCTTTGGGCAAAGAATAAACTTGGTCCATCAGCAAGCGGAATAACATTCGTGGTAATGCTTCCGTTTAGGTTTATGATTTCTGAACAAGCGGACTCTCCAGAAAAAGTATCAGTTGTAAATAAATCCCCTACAACTCTAACTTCAACAGGTGGATTGGTAACAGCGGTACCAAATTCACCTAACAGAAGCACAGTTCGATTTTCTCCGTTTTCATTTGCTGGTGCTAAAAAAGCACACATCGGTATGTGTATATTTCCAAGGCTATCTACAACTTCAAAATCAGATTCAGATAAACTGGATGCATCTAATGGGAATTCAAAATTAACAGGCATACCATCTATCAGGCTTCCTGGTTGATTACATAATAAACTTGTTAGTCCATTATCAAGTCCAAAAAAAGCCGACACAATAGTATCTTGTGATTTGGCATTTAAAAAAAAAGTTAAAATTGTTATTGCTGATAGCAGGATTTTTCTCCTCATATTTTTGTTTTTTTAATTGCTTGCAATTTTCAAATATATATGCTACCAGAATATTCTTAAAATATGATAGATGAACACGTGTAATTACTATACGAAAAAGGAATAATTATAGATATATCGCCCATATAAATAAATGTATCGAAAACTGTCTTCTATTTTTTATTATCTATCTCATATTTGATAGTATCCGTTTTTTTAATCTAAAAAATTGAACTTTGCATCTGAGAATATTATTATTTTATTTCAAACTAATACCAAACCTGTACTAAGTAATAATGATATAAACATAATACAATTAATAAAGCTCTTTTCTACTAAAAACTAAATCCTAAACCTAAATTAATTGTATAGCCCGTAAGACCTGAAACGGAACCAATATTGTTTTCAAAATTTGTAATTGAATATTGAAAATTGCTGGTTAAAAATACAGTACGTCCCAATCTATAATTTGCACCCAAAGAAAAATTTAAATATTTACTTTTTTCTGTTTTTTCTTCAGGACTTATTGAATTGTTTCCAGTTGATATATTTATATTTCCAGAACCACCACCAGCTTTTGCCCTTAAAGAACCTATTACTAAATCTGTATATAAACTCCAACGATCTTTAGTGAAAGGGAGGTATTTTACACCTAACCCTATTTTAACAACCCCAGCTCCATTTCCTGTAACACTTATGTTAGAACCATTTATGTTTATATCTTTTTCCTTTTTAAGGGATAATCCAACGTTTAAAAATCCCCCAATTTTTTGAGAAAACATATATCCGACGTCGATATTCCATGCAGTTTTTAAATCAGAAAAATCTACGAGAGTTTCTTCATCAAAGGCTGTTCTTTGTTTTTTAGAAATGTTTTGATGGCCTAATTTTAATGTAACAAAAAAGGTGTTTTGCCATTGAGATAAAGATTTTATAAGTTTATAATCTTCTCTTAACCTTTCAGCCTCACCAATAAATCTTATGGATTCATAAGGAGTTGAAGTTTCTAATTTTTGATTACTATTATTTTTCAGTGAAATAAAACTTCTGTCACAATTTAATAAATTGCTTTTTTGTGAAACTATAACTTGTGCCAAAAACTTGTTTAAATCGTCAAGAGACTCGCAACTAAATGGACTTGTATTCTGTTCGAAGTCTAAACTTATAGTATTTCTATTGAAAAAATCTTTTTTGTAATTTACTTCTATGAATTTTTTTAAAAAATCTAAATATTGTTTTTCATTCTTTAATTTTGGTAGTTTCAAATAATAATAAAGTAGATAATCTTTTTGCGCTAATTTATTTTTGGGAATTTTGATTGATTCAGAAGCTGATAAGAGATTTTCTTGATTATTAACTATTATGATCTTAGCATTAAGATTCGGTAGTATAGAGAAGCCATACTTAAAATTTACAGAAAGATAATAGGGCACTTCTTCAGAGCTAAAATCAAATACTCTTTTTTCTTGTCCATATGTAATTCCTGTTACATTTATAAATACAATCAATGGTATAATGAATTTCAAGAATGTATTATAAAGCATGTTACTTTTTAATTTTTATTGAATTTTTATTTTTGGAGTTTTTTGAATTTTAACCCAATAGAAAAATAAGGCTCAGAAGCAGTGTTGAAATTATATACTTCGTTATTATTCATGTCTAATAAAAGGTATTCATTGTAAATATTATAACCGCCCTTTAAGATTACAGACGTCCTTTTATTTAATGCATAATTGTATTCTAGCCCTAACGATATTGCTCTATATGATGCCTTATCTGCTTTCATATTAGAGTTAATAAAAATCGGATCGCCTAAATTTGTGTAAAAGCCATTTACCCAAATTAAAGACTTTAAAGAATGCTTTTCACTGAAATTGTACTTTGCATGAGTATTTGGAAAACCTAATCCATATGAAAACTTATCATTAACCTTTTTTAGATAACTTATCATAGGCAAAATCCTTGGTTTGCCAATTAATGTTATATAATTAAGTCCAAAGACTAATCTCGATGGATTTTCTAATGTTCCACCTATTTTTACTGCATTTATTCCGCCTGTAAAAATAAAATCATCTGATTGAATTGAACTTCTTAAATTTGAAGAAAGTGAAGTTCCAACTTGTCCTATTAATGCCCATTTGTTAACTAATGGATATACATATCTTAAATTATAGTTTATGTTATATAAGTTTTCCAAATCTTGAGTTTCTATTTCGAAATTATCATGATAATTCATTTGGAAGTAATCCACTCCAACAGAATTAACCAAAACACCTTTTTTTAGTTTTAGTGGGGATGAGAATTTTGCAGATATTTTAGAAAAGTCAACACCGTCTTCTGATACTGGCGCTATTGCGTAATCTACAAATACCGCCCCTTCATCAAGTTGAGCAAATGCGTTGAAAGTCAATACAGATAAAAGGACTATAAATATTATTTTTTTGGACATAATTTTCAAAATTAGACGTTACCAAATCATTATTAAAATAATATATACGAACAACTGTAATTTCAATACGGAAAAGGAATAATTATAGATAAATAAAAAATTATCAATCTACTAAAAACACATACATGTGTATAGGTTAAAAATGAAATTATTTTTATATCCTTTTAATTTACCTACAAATAATAATTAAATAGGGATTAGTAACATAGGGATTAGTAACATAGGGAAGGAAGTAAAATTTTCTAATGGTTACTTCCCTTTTTGATCTTGATTCTTCATCTCGGATAGAATTCTCTCATCCCTTTTCAACCTAAGATTTTCCATTAGTGACTTTACTTGACTTTCTGCTAGGATCACAACCTTTTTCTTTGATTTCATTGGACTTGTTTACTTATAAATATTAATTAGACATTAAAGTATCCTTTGCTCAGAATGTTTTTTGTACGTTCATCTGAAGTTATTCTTATGTACTTAAGAAATTCCTTTTCCGTTTTATGACCCGAAAAATGCATGATATCTTGAATTGACATTCTTTTTAAATACATATTTGTACAAAAACTTCTTCGTGCAGTATGTGACTCCATCATTTCCCACTTTGGACGTGTATAAGTTCTTTTAACTCCTCCCTTTGTATCATGACATAAAATATCTTCATTCATATCTAATCTTCTACCAATCAACTTGAGATATTTGTTTATCTTTTGATCTGATAGTTTTGGAGGGGGTTGGTTATTATATCTATGCATTATTTCTTTTAGTTCCTTTGTGATTGGACAGTTAACTTTAACACCACTTTTCTTTTGAAGAATTTCAAAAAAACGAAACCCATCCTTTTCTACAATATCGATACCAGATAATCGATTGTAGTCACTAATTCGTTGTCCTGTATAACAACCCACTAAGAAGATATCTCTTGCTAAATCCATAGTCTTGTCATTTGAAAGATCTAAATCCTTCATCTTACGTATTTCATTCTCACTTAAATAAATCTTTGTTGGCTCCTCTGTTGGAATTGAAAACAATCTGAGATCTACATCTCCAATTAAACCCCGCCTCTTCCCCTCCAACACAATTGTTTTAAGAGATTTGAAATGTTTTGAAATAGTATTTAATCTAAACCCTTGTTCAACCTCCAAAAACCTCTTAAAGTCATTTAAAACAGGCCTTGTAAAAGATGTGAAATCAATTGATGTTGTGGAATCTGAAAACAATTTAAGTTTCTTTAAGGACTGTTTATACAACAGTAAAGTAACATTTTTAATACTACCCCTCTTCTCCTCGATGAACTCATCTGCAAAAACAAAAAAATCATCTTGAATTACTTTTACTTCTGATTCAATATTTCGATTTGTCAACCTATCGAGAATAGATCTTAAAACTTCATTATTG
>CALKFX010000133.1 GCA_938084875.1 uncultured Flavobacteriales bacterium
AAAAGCAGAAGAAAAGTTCAATAAATGGTTAGAAGAGAAAGAAAGTAAGATTGAATCCAAAATATCTTCTTTAGAAAATGCAGAGCAAAAAGCTATTGCTGATGCGTTAAATGCAGAAAAAGAAAAGAATGCTGCAAGAGCAAAGGCTATATTAGAGGCGCAAGCTGTTCAAATAGCAAAAGCCGAAGCAGAAGAAACTCCAGCTGCAGATGAAACTCCAGCTACAGAAGAAACTCCAGCTACAGAAGAAGCTCCAGCTACAGAAGAAACTACAGCTATGGAAGAAACTCCAGCTGCAGAGGAAACTCCAGCAACTGAAGAAGCTCCAGCTAAAGAAGAGACTCCAGCTGCAGAAGAAACTCCAGCAACTGAAGAAGGAAAAAAAGAAGAATAAATAAAACTTCTTAAATGATTTTATAATTTTAAGCCATGTTAAAACATGGCTTTTTTTATGCAAGATAATTTAAAAGAAATAGGACATTTTTCAAGACTTCATGGTTACATTGGTAAATTGGTTATTTCCTTTATTAACGAAAACCCTTCTGTTCTTTCAAAAAAAATAACAATTTGGATAAATGTTTCTGGACTAATCACACCTTTTAAAATTCAAGAAATTCAACCATTAAATAAAAACAAACTGGTTTTAACTCTTCTAAATGTAGATAGAGATAAAGCTGAAGAGTTAAAAAATAAATCTGTATTTGTCAATCCAAAAGACGTTGATTTACCAGAAGAAAAATTTGACAAAAACAATATTATTGGATACGATTTATTTAACAAAGAAGAAAAGAATTTAGGTAAGGTTAATGCCGTTATAAAAATAAAGAATAATAATCTCATTCAGCTTTACATTAATAAAACAGAGATATTACTCCCATATAATGAGAAAACTATTTTGGTTGTAGATCACTCCAAAAAACAAATAAAACTGGATATTCCAGATGGTTTAATAGAACTCTACACAGGTGAATAAACGTATTTACAAACCATTTAATTTCAAAAAATTTTCCATTCATCAAAACAATGCAGCCATGAAAATTGGCACAGACGGAATTTTAATTGGTGCATGGGTAAATGTTTCTAAAAAATTCAGAGCACTAGATATTGGTTCTGGAACAGGTATTATTTCAATAATGTTGTGCCAAAGAAATTTAAATTTAGAGTTGGATAGTATTGAGCTTTCGCCCAACGCTATAATAGATGCTAAAATTAATATTGAAAACTGTAATTGGAGTAATAGAATAAAATTATTTCGTCAAGATTTGAAAGATTTTCATCCAAATTCTAATTATGATTTAATTGTTAGCAATCCTCCATATTTTAAGAAAAGTTTAGAACCCTCCAATTCAGAAAGATCAAAAGCAAGACATCAAAATGATTTAAAATTAGAAGATATTTTAAAGTTTAGTAAACAACATCTATCCAAAGACGGATCTTTAAACATAATTATTCCATTTGATCAAAAAATTGAAGCTATAGAATTTGCAAAAAAATATGGCTTAAATTCTGTAAGAGAATGTGATGTATATCCCAAACCTAATAAAGCTCCACACAGAATTTTATTAGAATTTTCTAGGATTAAAAATAAACAAATCATTAATGAATCTTTGGTTATTGAAATGGCTGGCAGGCACAATTATTCTGATGATTATAAAAAATTAACTAGAGAATTCTACACGATTTTCGAGTAATTGTATTATTTATATAAATTTACAAAATGAGCCAAAAGCCATTTTTAAAGTCAAGATTTTTCAAACTACCACAGCACAAAATTTTTGACTTTCCTGCAAGGTATTATGACGAGAGGAAAGAGAGAGTTGAAAAGACGAAGCAAATGCAAGAAGCTGATAATTATTCTCAAAGAATTAAAAGATCATTTGCGAATAAAAATGAGTATAAGAAATGGAATCAAAATTGGGAAACCATTAGGCTCATTATAATTTTTACCATTTTAATATCTGGTTTTGCATTTATTTATGGGCAAATAGACGATGTTTTAGAAATTCTAACCAATACCCCCTCTAAGTAAAATGATAGAATTACTCTCAGAACATGTTGCTAACCAAATTGCTGCTGGAGAAGTAATTCAAAGACCAGCTTCTGCAGTTAAAGAACTTCTAGAGAATGCAATTGATGCACAGAGTACAAAAATTCAATTAATTGTTAAAGACGCTGGGGCTAGTTTGGTTCAAGTAATTGACAATGGCATGGGTATGACCAAAGAAGATGCTGAAATTTGCTTTAAAAAGCATGCTACATCTAAAATAAAAAATACCGAAGATTTATTTTCTATTTCTTCCAAAGGCTTTAGAGGCGAAGCTTTATCAAGTATTGCAGCTGTTTCCCAAGTAGAGCTTAAAACCAAAAAATTAGAAAGTGATATTGGGCATCAAGTTAAAATTGAAGGTTCCCAAGTAATATCATCCGAACCATGTGCATTTTCAAATGGAACTAGCATTTCTCTGAAGAATTTATTTTTCAATGTTCCTGCAAGAAGAAATTTTTTAAAATCAAAAGGAGTTGAAACCAAACATATTATCGATGAATTTCACAGGGTAGCTCTTACCCACCCTGAAATTCACTTCACTATGCACCACAATAACAATGTTATTTTTGATTTGCCAATTACCAATACAAGACAAAGAATAGTTTCTATTTTTGGAAAAAAATACAATGAAAGGTTAGTACCTGTAAATGAGGAAACTAGTATTACAAAAATAAGTGGATTTGTTCTAAAACCAGAGTTTGCAAAAAGAACAAGAGGCGAACAATTTTTGTTTATTAACAATAGATTTATTAGAAATAACTCTATTAATCATGCTATTAAGGTTGTATTTAAAGATTTAATCGGGAATGATTCTTTTCCATCTTATTTTATTTATCTCACAGTTCCATTAGATTCCATTGACGTAAATATCCATCCTAGTAAAACCGAAATAAAATTTGAAGACGAAAGAGCAGTTTACGAATTAGTAAAATCAAGTGTAAGAAGTGCTTTAAGTAGAAATAATATTGCTCCTTCAATAGATTTTAATCCAGAAACTTCTTTTGATATTCCGCCATTAAAGCCTGGAGAATCTATTAAAATACCATCTATTAAAGTAGATACTAATTACAATCCATTTAATAAAGAAAATAAGTCTCAAATAAGTGGGAATATAGATTTACTTAAAAATAATTTTCAAAAAGAATTTGAAATTGCTGAAAATTTTAAAGAACAAAATAATGAACTACCAAGTTCTAACCTATTTTTACAATTTAACAAGCGTTACATTGTAGCAGCTAAAAAAAATGGTTTATTAATTATTGATATTTTTAGAGCTCATCAACAAATAAAATTTGAAGAACTTAAACAAATGTATGACAATGGTGAGGCATTATCTCAAAAGTTGCTTCTTCCAATCGAGGTGGAATTAAACCCTAGTGATTTTGTATTGTGTATGGAAATTAAAGAAGAATTGGAGAGATTAGGAGTTGAAATAGATCAATTTGGCAAAAACTGTATTGTCATAAATAGTTTTCCTAACAAATCCGGTAATATGGACGGTAAAAAGTTTATTGAAGATTGTTTGGAAAATATTAAAAACAGCAATGGTGACTTTAAAAAACCCCATGATAAAATTGCTTGGAATTTATCCAAAAATTATGCACACAGTAGACTCATTGCAATGAATAGTTCTGAAATGGCACATTTAACAGATTGTCTTTTTTCATGTAAATCTCCCTTACAAAATAGCAAAGGACTGCCTATTGTTAAAGAAATTAATCAAGAAGAAATTATTAAGAAATTTAATTGATGTTCAATAATTTAATTAAAAACATAAGTCCTGTTGTAAAGAATCTTTTACTAATTAACATAGTTTTTTACATTGCTCAATGGTCTATTCCATCTTTCACTCAAAACTTAGAGCTATATCCAATTATATCCGAACAATTTAAACCATGGCAATTAGCAACTCATTTTTTCATGCACAGTCCATATTCTATAGGTCATATTTTCTTTAATATGTTTGCCCTAGTTATTTTTGGCACACAACTAGAAAAAATATGGGGTCCTCAAAAGTTTTTAATTTATTATATCAGTTGTGCGTTAGGAGCTGCAGTACTTCATCTAAGTGTTACTTATTTTAGAATTCATAATATTGAAATTGGTTTATCTCCAGAAGATTTAGAGCTTTTTAGAGAAAGTGCTTATGAAGCCTTCCAAAAGGGTATGAACTTTAAAGATCCTGTATTGGCTCAATTAAATATTCTTCATAATTCACCTATGTTAGGTGCTTCGGGAGCTGTTTTCGGACTTTTAGCTGCTTTTGGATATTTATTTCCAAACACAGAATTAATGTTACTTTTCCCCCCAATTCCAATAAAAGCAAAATATTTTGTAATTGGATATGCTGCTTTAGAGCTTTATCTAGGCATATCAAACAATCCAAGTGACAATGTAGCTCACTTTGCGCATTTAGGCGGAGCGTTAGTTGGAATTATTATTGTCTTATATTGGGGGAAAAATAGAACTAGTTTTTTCTAATGTCTTTATTAAATCAATTAAAATATCAGTTTAAATCTGGAGGTGTTTCTATCAAAATAATTTTCATCAACGTTTTGGTATATGCTCTATTTTTAATCCTAGGGAATGTTTTTGCTCTAATGAAATGGAACCCTGAAGGAATAAATACTATAGATGAATATTTCAGCTTTAATTCATCTCCACTTATTTTTCTAAAAAGACCATGGACAATTTTAACCTACATGTTTCTTCATGGTTCATTTTGGCATATTTTCAATAATATGCTCATCTATTTTTTTACCGCTAGAATGTATGAAGACCTTATGGGAAAAAAGTCTGCACTTAGCACTTATATAATAGGAGGTTTTTGTGGTGCAATTCTGTATTTAGTAACACATAACTTATTTCCTCTATTTAGAGAAATGGGAGATATTCCTATGTTGGGCGCCTCTGCAGCAGTAATGGCTGTTTTCGTAGGTTTGGCTACCTACACCCCAAATTTTGAAGTAATGTTGTTTGGTATAATCAAAATTAAAATGAAGTATCTAGCAATGGTTTGGGTAGCTTTTGATATTATTGGCCTTTCCAATTCAGATGGAATTGCACATTTTGCACATCTTGGTGGGGCATTTTGGGGATACTTTTACGTTTCTAATTTTAAAAAAGGGAAAGATGTAAGTACTTGGTTTGATAATTTTTTAACTAAAATGAGTGGATTAACTAATAAAAGAAAAATTAAAATTGTTTACAAAAAGAAAAAAGAAGAAAAAAAATCATCAGTCCCAAATTCTAAATCAAGACAAGAAAAGGTAGACGAAATATTAGATAAAATTAAATTGTCTGGCTACGAGAGTCTGACCAAAGAAGAAAAAGATTATTTATTCGATGCCAGTAAGCATATTTAATTTTGGAGTTAAAAATATGAGTTGGAGGGTTAAGATATTTGCCTACCTAACAATAGTTTTTAATTTTTTATTATTTTTTAGCTATTTAGCTTTCTTATCAGACCCTACTAAAAATTCAGGCATTGCTTTTCTTGGACTAGCCTATCCAATAATAGTTACAATCAACTTAATTTTATTTTTAATTTGGTTCATTAAAAGAGATATATTTTTCTTTCCTACTTTGATTTTGTTAATTCTTGGGATGTATCACCATAGTAGGTTTTTACAAATAAATCCTAAAACATCAGAAAACAATTCCTACAATGAAAAGATAAAAGTTATGAGTTTTAATGTTCGGTTATTTGACTTATATAATTGGACCCATAATGAAGAAGTAAAAAGTAAAATCATTGAGTTAATTAAAAAACAAAAACCTGATATTATCTGCTTTCAAGAATACTTTTACGATAATAATAAAGAGTTTATCACTCGAGAAATAATTTTAAAAGAGCTAGGTTTCAAATATTACCATGAAAGCTTTACAGATGAAAGTAATAAGAATTCCTTATTTGGACTAGCTACTTTCAGCAAATTCCCTATAATAAATAAAGGAAGTTTAGCATTTAAAAATGACCATTCCAATCACTGTATGTGGTCAGATATAGTTTGTAAAAGTGACACACTTAGAGTTTTCAATACCCACTTAGGGTCTATTAGATTTAATTACTCTGACTATAAAATAATTGGTGGTAAAGGAAGTCCTCTTTATTCTTATCAAAAAATTCCCAAACAAGATATATCTAATAGACTTAAAATTGGTTTTTCTAAAAGAGCTCAGCAGATAAATGAATTGATTCCTTACTTAAAAGACAGCCCTTTTAAAAGAATTTTATGTAGTGATTTGAATGACACTCCTATTTCCTACGCCTACAACCAGCTAAGTAATCTATTTACAGACTCATTTACAAAGTCAGGATTTGGAATTGGTGGAACCTACATTGGTAAAATACCATTTTTGAGAATTGACTACATATGGCACGATAAGGACTTAGATTCTTTTAATTTTAAAACCCACCAAAATCAACTATCTGATCACAAAGCTATTTCAGTTGAGATTATCTTAAAATAGCTAAAAAGAATCCATGAAACTTATTATTAAATTTTGTTTTCTTCAATGTAGATGTATAAATTTGCTAAAAAGTTAAACCGGTTCATCGCTTGCTTTGCAAGAGGAAAGTCCGGACAGCATAGAGCAGCATGCTTCCTAACGGGAAGGGTTTTTTTTAAAAATACAGCTAGTGCCACAGAAAAGAAACAGCCAGAAATGGCAATGGTGAAAAGGTGAGGTAAGAGCTCACCGTGATGGTGGTGACACCATTAGCGAGGTAAACCTCATGCGCTGAAAGACCAAATAAACCAAGGTTACTTTGTAAAAGAGTTGCTCGCTCAACTTGGAGGGTAGGTCGCTCGAGCTAATTAGTGATAATTAGCCTAGATAAATGATGGACCTAGACAGAATCCGGCTTATAGGTTTAACTTTTTTTTTACTTTTAGTTGATTTATTAGTTTACCTTCGCGAAAAAATAATCAAATGCTGTTTTCTGAATTACCACTCGATCCTAATATTCTTAAAGGAATTGAAGCTCTTGGCTTTACTACTCCTACACCAGTTCAGCAGGAATCTATTCCTTTACTTATAAGAGAAAATAGAGATCTAATAGGACTTGCCCAAACGGGAACCGGAAAAACTGCAGCTTTTGGTCTACCAATGATTCATAAAATTGACGTAAATAAAAAAATCGTTCAAGGATTGGTTATTGCACCAACTAGAGAACTTTGTGTTCAAATATCTAACGATTTCAAAGATTATTCAACTTTTGTTAAAGGTCTATCAGTTGCCACCATTTACGGCGGAGCTAGTATGGATAAGCAATCTAGAGAAATAAGATCTGGAGCTCAAATTGTGGTTGCAACACCGGGCAGATTAATGGATATGATGAAAAGAAGAATGATCAAGATAAATCATGTTTCTTATGTTGTTTTAGATGAAGCTGATGAAATGTTAAACATGGGTTTCAAAGAAGATATTGATGGTATACTAAGTCATACTCCAGATGATAAATCAACTTGGCTTTTTTCTGCTACCATGCCTAGAGATGTTGAAAAGATATCTAAATCTTATATGAACGATCCTATGGAAATTACCGTAGGAAATAAAAATGTAGGTGCTAAAAATATTCACCATGTTTACTACAATGTTCCTGAAAGAGACAGATATAAGGCAGTTAAAAGAATTTTAGATTTCAATCCTAATATTTATGGATTAATATTTTGCAGAACCAGGAGAACTACTCAAGATGTTGCTGATAAACTTTTAAAAGAAGGTTATAATGCTGCACCACTTCATGGAGATTTATCTCAAATGCAAAGAGATAAAGCAATGGATAAATTTAGAGATAAAACTTTACAAATATTGGTAGCTACTGATGTCGCTGCTAGGGGAATAGATGTTAACGACATATCCCATGTTATAAATTATCATTTACCAGATGAAGTAGAGAGTTACACTCACCGAAGTGGAAGAACTGCTAGAGCTGGAAAAAAAGGGGTGTCTATTGCCATTGTTTCTAACAAAGATCAAAATAAAGTTTTTCAAATCGAAAAGAAAATTAAAATTAAATTTGATGAAGGAAAACTACCTTCTGGAAAAGAAATCTGTGAGCAACAATTGATTGGGTATGTGGAGAAAATTAAAAGTGTTAAAATTAACGAAGATGAAATTGCCGACCTAATTCCTTCAATAATTAATAGTTTTGAAGAATATTCAAAAGAGGAACTTATCAAAAGAATGATTGGGATTGAGTTTAATCAACTTTTAAAATATTACGAAAACTCTAGAGACATTGTTAAAGACAAGGGAAGTAAAGGCCCAAGAGTTAAAAGTGATGATCAACAAAGATTCTTTATAAATCTAGGTCTTAATAAAGGATTGAATAAAGGTGGTCTATTAAGATTAATTTGTTCTAATACCAATATAGATTCTAAGTCTATTGGTGCTTTGGACCTTTTTAATGAATTTTCATTCTTTGAAGTGGATAAAAAACTTTCAAATGAAATTATAGATAATTTAAAGGATAAAGAATACGATGGAAAGACTTTTTTAGTTGAGATTGCTTCTAACGAAGGTTCCAAATCAAGATCTAGAGATAGATCAAGAAGTAGAGATAGATCAAGAAGCAGAGACAGATCAAGAAATAGAGATAGGGGAAATAACAGAGATCGAAACTCTTTTAGAGGAAATAGTGGCTCAGGAGGAGAAAGAAGAAGAAGAAGATAAAAATATTTATTTAATACTATTTATTTAATAAAACAAGACTCTAAATTATACCTTCAAGAAAACACTGAAAAAACCATACATCTAACATTGAGTTTTCAGCTCTTATCCAATTTTCTTTAACCCCATTTTTAGTAAACCCAGCTCTTTCAAAAAGCTGTATACTAGCTTTATTGGTATGTAAAATATTAGCATGTAGATTTGAAATAAAATAATCTTTAATGCAAATGGATTTTAGTAGGGATAATGCTTCGGTAGCAAATCCCTTATTCCTAAATTTTTCATCTATAAAAATTCCTACTCCAGCTCTTGAGTTAACCATGTCATATTCAAATAAATCAACACAGCCAACGGGAAAACCACTACTATCAATCATAAATCTTATTTGCCGATCTAAGAATATATCTTGATCGGAATTTAAAAATTCTTTTATTTGTTCTTTAGTATAAAAAATAGGATTATCAGTAAAAAGAGAATTTTCTAAATTATTTTCCCATAAAAGAAGCTGGTCTAAATCCAATAATTTCGGCCTCCTTAAAGTAACTTTTTTTGTCATTTTAATGAGTTTTAAAGCTAGATGTTACAAATCATAATCTCCACTAAATACAAACTTTGCTGGGCCTGTAAGAAATACTTTATCAAAGTTATTTTCTATTCTAGAGAAATCAACTTTCAGTTTCCCTCCTCTTGTTTTAACAAAGAGAGAATTTTCTATTTTCTTTTCATAGGCAATGGCTAATGCTGTAGCAGTTACACCAGAACCACAAGAGAGCGTTTCGTCTTCAACTCCTCTTTCATAGGTTCTCATATCCAAAAAATTATCTTCTACTTTAACCAAATTAACATTTATCCCATTTTGAAAATATTTTTCATTGTTCCTAATTGACTTACAATGATTTTGGAAGTCTATATTTTCTATACTATTAGCAATCTGTACGTAGTGTGGAGAGCCTGTGTTAACTTCAAAATCTCCATTGTTTAATTTTTCTACTAAAACCGGGCTTTTAATGCTAATTTTAATATTTTCATCCTCTAAAACTTGTCCTTGATGAATTCCATCATTAGTAATAAAAGAACAATTTGACTGAATAATTCCTTGGTGAAAACAATATAAAACAGCACACCTACTTCCATTTCCACAAAAGCTAGCAGATCCGTCAGGGTTGAAAAATTTCATTTCAAAACTAAGCCTGTCGTGATTAGAAATTAATATTAAACCATCTGCACCAATTCCATACTTTCTGTCACATATTTTTTTTATCTGATTCTTTGTAAATTTAAAATCATCCTTGGTTAAATCAATGATTACAAAATCATTTCCAGTTCCTTGATATTTAGTAAATTTTACAAGCATTTGACTCTAAAGTAACGAAAAATATGCTTAACAATAATTAACAGCTAATAAGCAATTAAAATAAAAAATGACAATTAGTTTTATAAAAAATAACGTAATGAAAGTAAAATTATTTATATTATCTCTAGGTTTTATTATTGGAGGTGTTACTTTTTCAGTTTTATATGTAAAGCCAAATTCTATTAATAAATCTTCACAAATTCTAGACAATGAAATTGAAGAAATTGCAGAAAAAACATCCTCATTTACATTAACTAATAACAATAACTCAAAATATAATTTAGATTTAACTTTTGCAGCAGAAAAAACAGTAAACACTGTCGTGCACATTAAAAGTGAATATGTTCAGAATTACCAATCGGACCCGATGCTTGATTTTTTTTGGGGACCTAATGGAAGTAGAGGGGACAGAACTCAAATAGCAACAGGTTCAGGTGTAATTATTTCAAGTGATGGTTACATTGTTACCAACAACCATGTGATTGAAGATGCCTCAAAAATTTCTGTGACGCTAAATGATGGAAGAGAATTAATTGCCGAATGTCTAGGTACTGATCCTAATACAGACTTAGCTCTTTTAAAAGTAGATCAGAAAAATTTAGTTTTTGCGGAATTTGGAAACTCAGATAATGTAAAATTAGGAGATTGGGTATTGGCTGTAGGAAATCCATTCAATTTAACTTCTACAGTAACCGCAGGGATAGTTAGCGCAAAAGCAAGAAATATAAATATTTTAAGGAAAAGCTCTAAAGAAAGTATATTTCCTTTAGAGTCATTTATTCAAACGGATGCTGCTGTAAATCCTGGTAACAGTGGAGGAGCATTGGTTAATCCTGAAGGTGTTTTAATTGGGATTAATACAGCTATTGCTTCTAAAACAGGATCTTATTCAGGATATTCATTTGCAATTCCATCTAATATTACCCTTAAAGTGGTGAACGATTTAAAAAATTACGGTCTTGTTCAGCGTGCTTTTATTGGAGTAATTATTCAAGAAGTTACTCAACAGGTAATGGATGAATTTAATTTACCCAACACTAATGGAGTTTTAGTTAGTGGTTTGTCTGATAGAGGGGCTGCATATGAAGCAGGTATTAAAACTGATGATATAATTTTAAAAGTAGAAAATATTGGTGTTAACGGTGTTCCAGAACTCCAAGAACAAATTGGGAAATACAAGCCAGGTGATGTTGTAACAGTGATAATTCAAAGGAAAGGAGAAAAGAAAATAATTGAAGTTAAACTGAGAAATAATAAAGGAACTACAGAAATAATTGATAAAAATAAATTGGAAAAAGAATCAAGTCTATACGGAGCTGTTTTTGAAGAATTAAACAAAGAATCTTTAAGGTTTTACAATATTAATAGTGGTATTAAAATGGTTTCTTTAAAAAAAGGAGAATTTAAAGATATTGGTATAAAACAAGGCTTTATAATAACTCATATAGATAAGAAAGCTGTTAAAACGATAAATGATTTAAAAAATATAATCAAAAACAAAAAAAGCAGCATTTTAATTGAGGGCATTTATCCTAATGGGTTGAAAGGTTATTTTGTATTAGATATATAATTTCAATACAAATTTTGTAAACTTATCATAGCTTTTATAACAGCAAATTAAAGGTTCAAGTCAAAAAAAATATTTCACTTCGTAATCAAAAGTAAAAAGTAGCGTAACAGCTAACATAAACCTTAAAAAAAAAGAATTTATAAGAACTTTATTGGATACAACTTATAATTTTTTTCTTTGGAGCTTATTTGGTTTAATATCCTCACTAATTGCACCAGTTTTTCTTAGATTGATAGAATCATTATCCTTTTAGGATAAAAATATTTTTTTTTAAGAAAAAAATTATACTTTTATATGGATGTTTATGGTAAGAATTTATTTATGCTTTATTCTATGTTTTCTCTTTGAATCTTCTTATTCTCAAAGTAGAAGATTTTACGATAATAATGACTACAAAAAACAAAGACATGAACTTAATATTGGTCTTGGTGTATCCTCATGTCAAACAGATGTTGGTGGGTCTAAATACAATGACCAAGAACTAAGTGAAAAATTTGGTGGGACAATATTTAGATCTTTATATGATACAGATTTATCCTCATCTAACTTTGCACTGAATGCAGCATATGTTTACCATTATAAAAATCGAATAAATTTTAGAGGGAGTTTAATTTTTTCAAGATTAAGTGGAGATGATAAAGAATCCCCAGAATTTTACAGAAATAACAGAAGCTTAAATTTTAGAACAGATGTGTTAGAAATTTCTTCAGTAGTAGAATTTTACCTTAAAAAACCAACAACTGGAAATAAATTCAATCTTAAAAACATAAAAGGTAAAAAACTTGCGTCCAAAGTTTTAGCATCTTGGGGAGTTTATTTTTCAGGGGGAGTTGGTGGATTCTTTTACAACCCAATGGCCAAAAATAATTTTAATTATCCTAATGTATACGAAAATGATGGATTTACTCCAGATGGTGACAAAATGACACATCACAAACTACGACCACTTCATACAGAAGGTCAAGGATACGAAGAAGGACATTCTTTAGGAGACGATTTCAATATTCCTAGTAAGGTTTTTAAACCTGGTAAAACCTACAAACCAGTAGCTGTATGTATTCCGCTTGGAATAGGAGTTCAAAAAGCATTTAACTCCAATATGGGTTTAAAAGCTGAATTGGGAATCAGATATACCTTTACAGATTATATTGATGATGTAAGTGGTCTTTATTATGATAAGAATCTTTTAGCAGAGTACAATGAAAATGGTAATTTAGCTGCTACCATGTCTGGAACAGGTTCTGGAGATGCTCCATCTGCAAATGGCGAGCAAGGAACTTATCGATCTGTTAGTTATGCAACAACTTACGATGCCAATGGAAATCCAATTTATCCAAACATTCCTAGTGATTTTCTAACAATAGACAACAATGTTTTGTACAGCGGAACAAATCCATGGTATATGGATAAAACATATACTGAAGTTGGATTTAAAAGAGGTAATCCAAATAATAATGATTACTATGCTTTTTTAAACGTTAGTTTCTACAAGAAATTTTCTTCTCATGGTAAAGTTTATAAAAGCATTCATTCCAAAGAAAGAAGAAAAATAAAAGCATCTTTTTAAATTATTTGATGCTCTTTAAAATTATATTTTTTCTTGCTACAATTTTTTCCTTTTCTCTATTTTATTCTCAAAATATTCCTCTAAATATGGTAACCAATATTGAAAGAGACACGATCTATTCAAAAGTGGATGTTGGATTAGTTACAGGTGTTGTAACTGATTTTTTCGAGAATGGGAATATTAAAATTTATGCAGAATTTAAGGATGGGTTAAGAAATGGTGAGTTCAAAAAATGGCACAGTAATGGACAAATTATTTACAGCGGAGAATTTATAAACGGAAAGAAGAACGGTGTTTTTCTAAAAAATGATATTTTTGGGGGAAAATTATCAAAAGTTAAATACAAGCAAGATATTATTCTTTGGGAAAAAGATTTTACTGAAAAATAAAAAAACTGCATTAAACCTAATGCAATACAATGCATCGGATTTTTATAAATTTAAAAGTAATTAATGAGAAACTATTTATCATATTTTATTCTTTTGTTCCCTATTTTTTGTATTTCTCAAAATAATATTACTATTAGTGGTTATGTAGATGAAGCTGAAAGTGGTGAGAAATTAATTGGTGCTACTATTTATGATTTAAAATCCGGAAAAGGTACCATTACTAATGATTATGGGTTTTACAGTTTGACAATTCCCAAAGATTCAGTAAAAATCAGAGTTAGTTATATTGGATATGTAACACAAATTTTTGAAGATTATCCCGTCTCAGATGTTTCACAGAATTTTTCATTAAATGATCAAATGCTTCAAGAAGTGGAGATTTTGTCTTCTAAAGAGGAATTAGTTCATCAAAAATCAGAAATGAGCACTGTCGATTTATCGATGGATAAAGTAAGGGCTCTTCCAGCTCTATTAGGGGAAAATGACATTATGAAAACCATTCAACTTCTTCCAGGAGTTCAAACTGGAAGCGAGGGCACTTCTGGTCTTTACGTAAGAGGAGGGGGACCAGATCAGAACTTAATTTTACTAGACGGAGTTCCAGTCTATAATGCCTCTCACCTATTTGGTTTTTTCTCTGTATTTAATTCAGATGCTATTAACTCTACTAAATTGGTTAAAGGTGGTTTTCCAGCAAGATACGGAGGAAGATTATCCTCTGTTATTGATATTAAAATGAAAGAAGGAAATATGAAGAAATTTCATGGACAAGGTTCCATTGGACTAATAGCTTCAAAAATATCCTTAGAAGGTCCAATTATTAAAGATAAAACTTCTTTTATCCTTTCAGCAAGAAGAACTTATATAGATATTCTAGCAAGACCTTTTATTGCGGCAAATCAGAGAAGACAAGCAAGTAAAAATGGAGGAGATGCAAATAGTTCAAATACAGGAGGTTATTTTTTCTACGACTTCAATGGTAAAATAAACCATAAAATAAACGATAAACATAGATTATACTTAAGCAACTACATTGGCAGAGATAAAGCTTCCTTAAAAGCAGTTGATAATTTCAGTCAAGATTCAACAAGTGGGGTTGACAGCACTGAATCACAATTAAATTGGGGGAATATAATTAGTTCGCTAAGGTGGAACTATATGCCATCCAATAAAGTATTTATTAATACTACCCTTAGGTATAGCAAATATGATTTTTTAATTGCTTTTGGAAATAGCAGCTCAGAAACTACATTAAACTCCAATAATACTACAACAGTTAATAACCAAAACTTTTCTTATGCCTACTTAAGTAATATAGAAGATTGGTCTGCAAAAGTAGATGTAGATTGGATGCCAAATCCAGACCATCTGGTAAAGTTTGGAATTGGGGATATTTACCACACCTTTACACCAGGTGTCAACCAGTTTCAATTTTCTCAAACTGGAAATTCTGCATTAGACACTACTTTTGGAGCCATTAAGCATTATGCACATGAAGTTGCAGCTTATCTAGAAGATGACTGGACTGTAAACGACAAATTAAAAGGAAATGGCGGTATCCATTTCAGCACTTTTTTTGTAGGAAATAAACAATATTCTTCCTTACAACCAAGAATTAGTTTTAGATACTTAATTGACCAAAAGTCTTCATTCAAAATGGGATATGCTAAAATGGGACAATTTTTACATCTACTCACTAATTCTGGAATAGGGCTACCTACTGATCTGTGGGTGCCAGCTACAGAGAAAATAAAACCACAGTTTTCTGACCAAATTGCAGCTGGATATGCAAGAACTTTTAGCGATAAATTTGAAGTTTCTTTAGAAGGATATTATAAAACAATGGACAACTTAATTGAGTATAAAGATGGAGCGTCCTTTTTTGATAATGAGACGGATTGGCAAGATAAGGTTCATGTAGGAAGAGGATGGTCTTATGGAGGAGAATTATTAATAGAGAAAAAAATAGGTAAGACCACAGGATGGGTAGGTTACACATTGTCTTGGACTAATAGACAATTTGATTCTATTAATTTTGGACAGCCTTATCCATACAGATACGATAGAAGACACGATATTGGAATTGCAATAACACACGAAATCAACGATAGAATAAATATTGGATTGGTTTGGGTGTATGGAACAGGTAATGCAGTAACTCTTGGTCAAGAATCTTATTCTTCATTTAATAGTTCCCTAGTTAATGATATTTCTAATTTTAATCTCAACCCTTATTCCTTTAATTCAGATCAAAACAATATAAATGTTGCTACTGTAAATCATATTGATAGTAGAAATAATTATAGAATGCCCAACTACCATAGACTAGATGTATCAATTAACATGAAAAAAGAAAAAAAATGGGGAGAAAGGACATGGAGTTTTGGTCTTTACAATGCTTACAGCAGACAAAATCCGTTTTATTTAGAATTTACTAGAAATCAAAATGGAGATCCTCAACTATCTCAATTCAGTCTATTCCCATTAATACCATCCTTTACTTATTCTTTCAAATTTTAAATTATGAAAAAATTATTTTTATTATTAAGTATTTCTTTAGTTTATATTTCTTGTGAGAAAGTAATTCCTTTTGAAGGAGATGTAAACATTCCAAAATTGGTAATCAACTCAATTTTTCAAAGTGATTCTACTTTTAAAGTTCATGTAAGTAGTAGTAGAAGTGTAATAGACACTGCCTCTTTTCAAAATATTGAAGATGCGGTAGTTACTATTAAAGACGACAATGGAAGCATAATTGAAACATTAAATTATGTAGAGAACGGTTTTTATATAGGACAAAATTTTCCACAAGAAAATCAAACTTATAATTTAGAAGTATCACATCCTAATTATCCCAATGTCACATCCTCAGACTCTCTCCCCTCTCCAATAAT
>CALKFX010000134.1 GCA_938084875.1 uncultured Flavobacteriales bacterium
GGATATATTTTAAATAAATCTGGATAATTAAAAAGTGCTTGACTAGGAATATTATAGGGTGAAAGCATAGGAATACGGGAGTTCTTAGAAAATATTCTCATCATTTTAATATTCTTAGAAAATAATGGTCCAATTATTAAATTAGAGGATTTGAATAAAGTGTCTTGCAATATTTCATTGATAGTATTGGTATCGTATTTACTGTCAAATACATTTAATTCAAGATTGTATCCCAAATCTTTTAAATCAAGAAGGGCAATTTTCACTCCATTATAAATTTGAAAGGAATTTTCAGAAATTTTATCTATGGTGCAATTCGTATTTTCTGGACAGTTTATAATAATTGAATCGGATTTATTAATAAAAAATGGCAACACTAATGAAATTCTTAAAGTTTTTTGTTCGTAGATACTGCCAGGAAAAAGATCTATAGAATCATTTTGATTTTCTACAGAATCCTCTACACAATCTTTAATTCTTAAAATTATTTTCAGTTCTTGGTCTTTTTTAAGTCCTATTTCGTTTAAAATAGGATTGTTTTTAATTATCTGGTCCAAGCCAATGGTATATTTTTTTGAAATAGAGTATAAAGTTTCTTTCTTTTTTACTTTATGAATAATTAGAGTATCACACTTTTTAAGCATTGGATGATCTACATGTTTAAATAGTGGTTGGACTATATTGGTTGTATCTGTTTGTATATTTGGAATTAATAACAATTGAGATTCTGACAATTCATTGGTTAACAATTTATTGTAAGTTTTAATAGTTGGTAACTTTACACCATATATTTTAGCAATTGACCATAGCGTTTCTCCTGGCATTACCTTATGTATCTTTACAGAGGAATCAATTTCATTATTTGATGTTTGATTAACAAAAGTTTTAATGGGAATTTTTAAAGTATCTCCTTTTGACAAACCATTGGATGCACTAGGATTATAGTTGAAAAATTCATTTAAATCAATTTGATATTTTTTAGCAATACCATAACTCGTTTCCCCTTTAGAAACCGTATGAAAAGTAAATTTTATATTCGGTTTGTCTTGAGCAATTAGGTTTGTCACAAAAAATACCGCTAAAAAAAATGATAAAAATCTATATGTTAAAGTTTTTATTCCCATTCAATAGTAGCAGGTGGTTTGGAACTTATATCGTAAGTTACTCTATTTATTCCTTTTACATTGTTAATTATTCTATTAGAAATTTTGGCTAAAAAGTCATGAGGTAAATGACACCAATCTGCTGTCATTCCGTCGGTGGAAGAAACTGCTCTTAGAGCTACAGCATTTTCATAAGTTCTCTCATCACCCATTACTCCAACTGATTGAACAGGAAGAAAAATTGCTCCTGCTTGCCAAACATCGTCGTAAAGTTTAAATTCTTTTAATCCATTAATAAATATGTAATCAACTTCTTGAAGAATTTTTATCTTACTTTCAGTTATCTCACCTAGAATTCTAATACCTAGTCCAGGACCTGGAAAAGGATGTCTATTTAAAATTTGTTTTGGTAAATCTATAGAAGCTCCTACTCTTCTAACCTCGTCTTTAAATAAGGATTTTAAAGGTTCGATTATTTTTAATTTCATATAATCTGGCAACCCTCCAACATTATGATGAGATTTTATGGTGACTGATGGTCCGTTAACAGAAACTGATTCAATAATATCTGGATAAATTGTTCCTTGAGCCAACCAATCTACATTTTTAATACTATTTGCTTCTCTATCAAAAACGTCTATAAAAGTTTTGCCAATTGCTTTTCTTTTTAGTTCAGGATCAGAAAGACCAGATAAAGATTTGTAAAACTCTTGTTTTGCATCCACTCCTTTGATATTTAATCCCAAGGATTCATACTGTTTTAAAACATCTTCAAATTCATTTTTTCTTAGCAAACCGTTATCAACGAAAATACAGTGCAAATTATCTCCTAAAGCCTTATGCAAAAGCAAAGCAGCTACACTTGAATCTACTCCTCCAGATAATCCTAATACAACTTTTTGATTACCAACTTGTTTCTTAATACTTGAAATGGAAGAATCTACAAATGAATCTGGCGTCCAATCCGTAGAACATTGAGAAATATCAACAACATAGTTTTTAATGATTTGCAAACCGTCTGTGCTGTGAAATACCTCAGGATGAAATTGAAGGCCATAAATATTAGTTTCATTTATGTGAAAAGCTGCATTTTCAATATCAGAAGTAGATGCAATTTTATTAAAATTAGAAGGTAAATTTTTAATTGTATCTCCGTGAGACATCCAAACTTGAGAATTAGGTTTTACATTATAAAAAAGTGAGTTTTCCCTATCATAAAGAGAAAGATTGGCTCGACCGTATTCTCTTTTATTAGAACTTTCCACAACTCCACCAAAATGTTTTACCAGAAATTGTGCACCGTAACAAATACCTAATATGGGCATTGTTTTATCAAAAGATTCTAATTTTGGATGAGGTGCATCATTTTGATTGACTGAACATGGACTTCCAGAAAGAATAACTGCACTAAAATTAAAATTGTCTGGAATCTTATTGTAAGGATGAATTTCACAATATACATTCAGTTCTCTAACCCTTCTAGCAATCAATTGTGTATATTGAGATCCAAAATCAAGTATCAGCAAGTTTTTACTCATACACAAATTTAATCATCCCTTTGAAATCTTACTGAATACTTTGAAAATTTGTTGAACTATTTTTGTTAATTACTTTGAATACTGAAAAAGAAAAACCTTTATTAATTGTTCTAGCAGGCCCCACAGCTGTGGGCAAAACCAAGTTGGCAATCGAGTTGGCAAAAAATAAAAATAGCTCTATTTTCTCAAGTGACAGTCGTCAGTTTTATAGAGAAATGTCCATTGGAACAGCGAAGCCTTCTTTAGAAGAGTTAAATGAAGTTCCACACTATTTTATAAATAATAAGAGTATTGAAGAGGTATATTCAGCTGGAGATTACGAAAAAGAAATTATCAACCAATTAGAAGATTATTTTAAAAACCAAAAAATTGCATTTTTAGTAGGTGGTTCTGGAATGTACATTGATGCTGTGTGTAAAGGTTTAGATAATTTACCTAAAGATTTAACTGTTAGAAATCGTTTGAATTTAGAACTAAAAGAAAATGGAATTGAGTATTTACAAAAAAAATTAAAAATTTTAGATCCAAAGCATTACGATATTATTGATTTGAGTAATTCTCAACGTTTAATAAGAGCACTAGAGGTTTGTAGAATTACTTCAAAACCATACTCTAGTTTATTATCCGCAACAAAAAAGATACGTTCTTTTAAGATGGTAAAGTTTTTATTACACATTAATAAAAATCAACTAGATAAAAATATTGAAAAAAGAGTTGACCAAATGGTTGAAAATGGATTATTTCAGGAAGTAGAAAACTTAAGAGATAAGGAAAATTTATATGCACTTAATACAGTTGGATACAAAGAAATATTTAATTTTTTTAATGGTAATTACACAAAAGAAGAAGCAATAAATCTAATCAAGAGGAACACAAAAAAATATGCCAAAAGACAAATGACTTGGTTTAAAAAAGATTTAAGCTATCAATGGATAGAAAACCTAGATACTTTAAAATCCTTTAATGAAATTAATAGTATTATTACTAAACTAAAACCAAATTAAATATTTCATAAGTCTTAATGAATATCTATCCGTATATTTAAAACAATAAATCAATAAAATGAGTCTTTGGTCAGAATTTAATGCTTCAAGTCAAGATCAGTGGATTAAGAAAGTTTTAGACGATTCATCCAATAAAACTATCCAAGATTTTCATTGGAAAACTGAGTATGGTAACATAGATTCATTCAAAAAATCTATATATGCACTTAAAAGTTGTAAAAAAGATAAACTTTCAGAAATAGGTTGGAATTTCGAGGATGAAAATATAATAAACTCTCAAATACTAAATCGATTAGATGATGGAATAAATAGCATTTATATTGATGGAATTAATTATACTGATTCTATTTTTAAAAATGTAATGAATGACATAATTAACACCCATATTATGTTAAGTCACAACGCTTCAAAAGATGATATATCATCTTGGACAGATTGGATAAATTCTAATTCAAATTTGAAAGGTTCCATAAGAATGAGTTTATTAACGAAATTTATTAAAGCACCAAATGAAGATAATAATTCTATAGATTTAAAAGCTTATCAACATCATTTCCAAAGTAATATAAATCCAAATTTTAAATGTATTTATATAGAAATACCAAGAAGACATCTTTCTTTTAAAAATCATTCCTCAGAAATTGCATTAACAGGATCATATTTAAATGAAATTATTGAAATTCATAAAAAAAACAATATAGAAATTCCAAAAAAAATTATTCTTAAATCCTTCTTAGATAATAGTTTTTTAGAAAATATTTCAAAATTAAAAGCTATCAAATCTATAATAAACCAAGTACTAAAAATTCAAAGTATAAAAGCCAATGTGATAATTGAAACATCAGTGAATACTCAAATATTAAAAGACCAAAGTGAGGACTTTAGAATTTTATCCATTACTTCTACTGCCATGAGTAGTTTTATAGGAGGAGCTAATTCTTTTGTTCTTTCAGATTCATTGCTACACTCTAAAGAAAATTACTGGAAGAAAATAGCTGCAAATATTCCTATAATTTTAAATGAAGAAAGTCAAATTAATATTGCAAATGACATCACTGAAGGTGCACATATAATTGAGCAAATATCATTAAAAATGGCTGACAAAGCATGGAGAATAATAAAAAAAATTGAAGGAAATGGTGGATTACTTAAAAATTTAACAAATAGTAATTTGAGAAAATTTATTAAAAATTGAAATGGGAAGAGTATCTTTTAAAAATATTGAACTAGATATTTCCAATTTAAATGAAACATCATTTGGACACGAAAATTTCATAGCGGGAACTGCTCCATTTCTTAAAGGGCCTTATTCTTCTATGTACTTAACTAGACCTTGGACCATAAGACAGTATGCAGGATTTTCAACTGCAGAAAAATCCAATCTATTTTATAGACAAAATTTAGAAGCTGGTCAAAAAGGACTTTCAGTAGCATTTGATTTAGCTACCCACAGAGGATATGACTCTGATCATGAAAGAGTTTCTGCAGATGTCGGAAAAGCAGGTGTAGCAATTGATTCTGTCGAGGACATGAAGATATTATTTGATAAAATACCTTTAGATAAAATGTCTGTTTCCATGACTATGAACGGAGCTGTACTTCCCATAATGGCTTTTTATATTGTAGCTGCAATAGAACAAAATATAGAATTGAAAAAATTAACTGGTACTATTCAAAATGATATTCTAAAAGAGTTCATGGTTAGAAACACCTACATATACCCTCCTAAGGAAAGTATGAGAATTGTTGGTGATATATTCAAATTCACATCGAAAAATATGCCAAAATTTAATCCTATAAGTATTTCTGGTTACCATATGCACGAAGCAGGTGCAAATGCAGAAATAGAATTGGCCTACACTTTAGCAAACGGAAAAGAATATGTAAAAAAAGGAATTGAAGTTGGTTTAGACATTGATGAATTTGCCCCTAGACTTTCTTTTTTCTGGGGAATTGGAATGAATCAATTTACAGAAATTGCTAAGATGAGAGCAGCTAGAATGTTGTGGGCAAAGATTATTAAGAAATTTAAACCGAAAAATCCGAAATCAATGGCTCTAAGAACCCATTGTCAAACTTCAGGATGGAGTTTATCTGAAAATGATCCTTATAATAATATTGCTAGAACTTATATTGAGGCAATGGCTGCTGTATTAGGTGGAACACAATCCTTACATACCAATTCTTTAGATGAAGCCATAGCACTACCTAGTGAAAATGCGGCTAGAATCGCAAGAAACACACAAATTTTTATACAAAATGAAAATAAAATATGTAATACTATTGATCCATTAGGAGGTTCTTTTCATTTAGAAAAACTAACCAATGATATAGCAAATAAAGCATGGGATTTAATTCAAGAGGTAGAAAATAAAGGTGGAATGACCAAAGCTATTGAAATGGGACTACCTAAAATGAGAATTGAAGAAGCAGCTGCAAAAAGACAGGCAAATATTGATAGTGGTAAAGAGATAATAGTTGGGTTGAATGCCTATAAATCTGTAGATGAACAGCAGGTAGATATTTTAGAAATTGACAACAAAAAAGTAAAGGAAAATCAAATCAATAGCATTTCTAAAATTAAATCGCAAAGAAATCAAGAAAAAGTAAATAGGATTTTAGAGGAACTAACATTAGCTGCCAAAAACAACACTGGAAATTTACTAGAAATTACAATAAGAGCTGCCAAAGAAAGAGCAACTTTAGGGGAAATATCTTCTGCCTTAGAAAAAGAATTTGGAAGATA
>CALKFX010000135.1 GCA_938084875.1 uncultured Flavobacteriales bacterium
TAATTTAAGTTTTTCATCTGGAGGGAATATTAGTGGTCAAAATACGATAGGGACTTTAAATTTATCTTCAAATGCTACTTATGAGTTAGAATCAGGAAATACACAAACTATTACTAATAATATTAATTTTGGAGGCGCATGTTTCCAACCAGTGACTATCAAATCATCTTCTACTGGCTCGCAAGCTACTATCACAAAATCAAGTGGAGTTATTAATGGTCAAAATTTAAACATTAAAGATATTAATGCCAATGGAGGTGCCACATTTAATGCCTATGGATCTACAGATCTTGGAAATAACAATGGTTGGAATTTTACTTCAACACCTTTTTTGGGTACAATTGGTTCTATTACTAACAATGGGAATATTTACTCTGTTAGTACTGTTACTGGAGCAGTTGATTATGTATGGACATTGCCAACAGGGTCAAACATTATTAGCGGACAAGGAACTAATGTTATTAATGCTACAGTAACCAATGGTCAAGTATGTGTTACAGCAAATGATGGATGTGGTAATACAACCTCAAATACATGTTTTTCAAATAGTCCAATTTGTTTATCCCCATCAAATCTATCAACTAGTAGTGTTTCATTAGGTTCTACTCAAATTGATTGGACTGCTGGTGGCACTGAAACTGCTTGGAATATTGAATATGGTCCAACAGGCTTTTCACAAGGTTCTGGAACTATTAATAGCGTAACTTCTAATCCTTTTACTATTTCCGGATTATCTGCTCAAACATCCTATGATATTTATTTACAAGCTGATTGTGGTGGGTTAATTGGAACAAGTAGTTGGATAGGTCCAATAAGTTTTTCAAATATTCCAATTTGTTTATCCCCATCAAATCTTTTAATTGGTAATATTTCATCAGGTTCTGCACAAATTAATTGGACTGCTGGTGGCACTGAAACTTCTTGGAATATTGAATATGGTCTATCAGGCTTTTCACAAGGTTCTGGAACTATTAATAGCGTAACTTCTAATCCTTTTACTCTTTCCGGATTATCTTCTCAAACATCCTATGATGTTTATTTACAAGCTGATTGTGGTGGGTTAATTGGAACAAGTAGTTGGATAGGCCCAATAAGTTTCACAACATCAAGCAGTTGTAATATTTCTGTTTCAGCGGGAGCTGATCAAACAGTGTGTGAAGGAGATAATTTTCAATTAAGTGCATCATTTTTACAGGGAGCTAGTTATAGTTGGAGTCCTACTACAGGACTTTCAAATCCATTTGTAAGAAGTCCAACTTCATCACTTAACAGTACTACAACTTATACGGTTACTTGCAGCTTAAACGGTTGTACGAATACTGATTCTATTATAATTACAGTCAATCCTTTACCTAATGTCGATGCTGGATTTGATCAAACTATATGTCTTGGAAGTTTTGCAAATCTTTCTGCAAATTATATTCAATACATGTCTTATAACTGGAGTCCAGTAACTTTTCTTAGTTCTCCTAATTCAAATTTTACTACAGCAAGCCCAACTAGCTCTATAACTTATTATTTAGACGGAACATTAAACGGTTGTACGAATACCGATTCTGTTATAATTACAGTCAACCCTTTACCAAATGTCATTGCTGGTTCTGATCAAACAGTATGTTTGGGGGATTACGTGACTTTAAGTGCAAGTGGAGCCAATAGCTATTCATGGACCAATGGAGTAGTTAATAATGTGGCATTTGTTCCCACAAGTCCCAATCCTAATTTTGTTTCTAGTGTAAGTTATACAGTTACAGGTACAGATAATAATGGATGTAGTAATACAGATATTGTCTTGGTAACCATTAATCCTTTACCAGACATATATGCATATTCTTTTATTAACGGAGTAAATACCAATAATCCTGAAGTGGATTTATGTTTAGGGGATTCTTTAAGACTGTATGGAGATGGTGCAGGTACTGGCGTATACGAATGGGATAACGGAGTATTGAATAATGAGTGGTTTACACCCACAAATTCAAATATTTACACTTTGATAGGTACCAATAATTTTACAGGATGTTCTAATACAGATCAGATTACATTAACTGTAAATGAATTACCTACAATAGTGGAGACTATTATAAATGAAGAATTTGGAGATGATGGATCGATAAGCATTGAAGTTATAGCAGGAACACCACCCTTTGATTTTGACTGGGATGTAGATGGACTAGGAGACAATGATGATTTTCAGGATTTGACTGATTTGAGAGGAGGAACATATGTATTAATTGTTACAGATGATAACGGTTGTCAAAGTAGATTTACGATTGTGTTGGAAAATATGACTTCATTAATAATCCCTTCGGCAATAACGCCAAATGGAGATGGTGTTAATGATGTATGGGATATAAAGGGTTTACATGGTTATCCTGAAATGCAGTTACAGATATATGATAGAAATGGGATACTGTTACATGAACAACAAGGATTGTATACAGATTGGGATGGAATATATGCAGGAAAGCAACTAACTGAAGGAGACTATTTCTACATCATAGACTTAAAAAACGGAGAAAGGCCATACATGGGAGCAGTTTCTATAAAATTTTAAAAAAGCAGAGAATTAACTCTAATTGTTATAGTGTAAAAACAATTCCAAGTCCTACAAAAAGTTAGAACCACTGCCATTTGATGTAAGCTGCGTTCAATGTAGTTTAGATTTTGTTAGGTTCATTAGGAAATAGATTAATCAGATTCATTTTTTTGAAATAGCCTTTCTACATCCTCAACTGAGTAAAAAACTTTTTTTCCAATTTTCACTTTTCTAATTCCATATTCTTTATTTAATTGGGTCATTTTTGTATTGCCAAATCCTAAAAAACTTTGCAGTTCTTTTCTTGAATACCAGCTTTTAAATAAATTTTCTTTCATTGCAAAACTTTTAATTTGTTTCACAAATGTCCGATTGAATTCATTAAAAAATATGGTACGATTTTAAAACGTTACCTTAAAAGAGAGTTTATTTTCCGATATTTAAATTCATCCTCACTGTGATATTTAGCAATATCGTCTTCTGTTTTTTGAGTATAGTATGGATGAATATTTATTACTTCAATTATATTGTAAAGTAATATTTTCTGTTGTCTTTTAGATGGACCTGGATTAATCTTTTCTATAGTATTATACAACGACTTTAGAGTAACCTTTTTATATTTTTTTATGCCTTCTTTCAACTCTGATGCATGTCCATTTTTATGCGTTTTTTTCCCAAACAAATCTTGATTAATTAACAATATATCTTCAAAACCTTTTTCAATTTCTGAACTATTCTTTCCGAGTAATCTTTGTTCTCTTTGTAATCTTACTATTCGATCTAATTTATAATCAATTTTTATGTTAGGATTTTTAAGAGCTATTTTTTCTAATATGTGCCATTTTCTAAATTCTATTAATATTGGAATTAAATATGGGAGAAAATTGTTTATGAAGATTATCGAGGTGAGTGTTTCTATCTTATTAATTATCTCATGAAGACTATAGAACATCAAATTTTTAGGTTCAATTTTAAAATGATCTAAAAAGAAGATAACAGTGTTGTTTTTTAAATAATTTTCACCTAGAGATATCGTAGCTATAGAGCGAGAAAATTCATATGCTTTTTTAAATTCAGTTAAGTTTTTATCGGCAATTTTTAATATTTCCAGCTCTTTATAGAAATAATCTATATGTAATGATTTAAGAAACTTATTGGAGTCTATTACAGAGAAGCTCATCTTAATAATTATTAGAAAGATTATTGAAATATAACTCTAATTTTTCTTTTGCTTCAAGTAGCATTCTATTGTCAACAAATAGGTAATGCTTATCCATGTCTTTATGAATCGAATGTCCCATCATAGTTTTGACTAAGTTTGGTTCTCTAATATCTGCTTTATTTAGAGATGCTCTGAAGAATCTTCTTGCGTATTTTGTAGAAAGATTATGTTCAATAGAACATTTTGCACTAATTAATTTTAAATTAAGATTCATCTTATCTAGAGATCTTTTTGGAATTACTCTATTATATATATTTGTTTCAATATGATTGGAATATTTCTTAAATATCTTTAATGCTTGTTTAGGTAAATATTGACGAGTTATAATAGATGATTTATTTCTTTGAATTTCTATCTCTCCATCTTCGATTTTTCTTGGCTCTAAGTCTTGAATGTCTGTATAAGAAAGTCCAGTGTAGCACATAACTAAGAATAAGTCCTTATAAACCATCAGCTGTGAACTACAATTGAAATCTCTAATTGCACAAAATTCTGATGGAGTTAATGTTGGTTGAATTTGATGTTTTATTTTAATTGTTTGCCCTATAAAAGGATTAATAGATAACTCTTTTCTTCTTATTAAGTCATTAATTAAAGTTTTTATATCCTTA
>CALKFX010000136.1 GCA_938084875.1 uncultured Flavobacteriales bacterium
TTATTGTACACGAATAGAATAAAGTAAGACAAATAACTAGTGTTAAATATTTATAAATAAATTTCATGGCACAAAATTACTATTTTTTTTTGAAAAGCAAAGAACTTTGTAATTCAAAGTAATTTTTCATATAAGTTTTTAATATTATTTACTAATTGGTGGTAGTGAAAATCTTTTGATTTTTCTAATCCGAATTTGGAAAATAATTTTCTTTTATTAGAATCATTTACCAAACTCAATAAGTTTTTAGAAAAATTATCTAAATCATTTTTTTCTGAAAGAAGTGCTGTTTTATTTTCTAAAACCATATTTTCTATTCCACCTGTTTTGGTGCTAACTATAGGTTTGCCACTTGCTTGTGCTTCAATTAAACTAACGGGGGTTCCTTCATTAAGAGAAGTCAAACAAATAATATCCATCCCAGAATTAACTTTATCAATTTCTTTTATCCAAGAAGTTAAATGGAATGTTGCTGGTGAATAATCTAAACTAAAGTCTAATTTTTTATTTTTTATATAATTTATAATATTTTGTTTTTCTTCACCATCCCCTACAATAAATGCTCTTATTGGGACTTTACTATATTTAATTACCTCTTGAATTGCGTCTATGAAAAACGTATGATTTTTTATAGGGACTAATCTTCCAATTATTCCGATAGCTATTTCATTTTCTTTTAAGTTCCATTTTTTTCTAAATTCTTTTCTTTTAGAATCTTTATCTGTATTGAATCTTTCTAAGTCAAATCCCAGAGGAATTACTTCAATCTTTTTTTCTGGACATATTTTATGAATTTTACTTAGTTCGCTTTTTTGAATTTCACTAATGGCAATTATTTTAGTACTTTTTTTTGCTAAATTCTTTTCTATTTCTTTAAAAATTCTCGTCTTAAAACTTCCAAAATAAGAATGGAACACGTGTCCATGAAATGTATGGTAAATTTGTTTTACCCCCATTTTGTAAGCAGCTCTTCTACCTAAAGCTCCAGCTTTTGCTGCATGGGTATGCACAATATCTGGGTTAAATTCCTTTATAATATTTTGAATTTTTTTATATGCTATTTGATCTTTATATGGATTTAGAGATCTTTGCATTTCAGGAATTATTATAGGTTTCAAGCCTAAATTGTCTAGAATGTGCATAGAGCTCTTTTCACTTTCATCGTGTTGACCACCAATTAGTAAAGTTTCATAATCTGTTTCTAAATATTTCGTTAAATATGCTGCATTATAGGTGGGACCACCTAAATTAAAACGATTGATTATCCTAAGAATTTTCTTCATTTTATTTGAAAATCATAATTTAAATCCCCTCATCTAATTTTAATTAAAAATAAATTCATCATTTTTAGCTAATTTACCGATTGGATTCGTTAATGGTTATATCTTGTAGAGTAGTTATGAATAAGAGATTTTTAATATTTATTTTCCAAATTTTATTAATAGGTAATTCTTATTCTCAAAATTTAATATCTAGCTCATTATCCAAATTTTTAAAAAGCAAAGAGCTTAGAAATTCTTTTGTTAGTTTAAAATTACAAGACCAATCTGGCAAGGTTTTGTTAAGTCATAATTCTGAAAAATTACTAGTCCCTGCTTCCTTACAAAAGCTTTTCACAACCTCCTATGTTTTGAACTATTTGACGAAAGACTTTGTTTACAATACATATGTTTTGAGTTCAGGGCTAGTTGATACCAATTCTAAAACTTTAAATGGAAATTTGATTATAATTACATCTGGTGATCCTAGTTTAGAAAGCAGGTTTTTTCCCACAAAAAGTTTTATTAATGATTTGAAATCAAAATTAGTCGAACTAAATATTAGATCAATCAAGGGACAAATTAAAATCTATCCTGAATCTGATAATTACCAAGTAAATAACCAGTGGCTTTGGAGCGATTTGGGGAATTATTATGGATCTGGATATAGTTTACATTCTTTTAAAGATAATTATGTGGAAGTCTCTTTCAATTCTGGTAATGAAATTGGTTCTGCAACAAAAATTGTAAAAATCGATCCAAAGGCAGATTCCTTTTTTCTTGAAAATTGTGTTTTAGTTGGTAAATCTAATAGAGATTTATCCTATGCTTTTGGTGCTCCAATGCAAAATAATAGAACCTTAATTGGAACTATTCCAAGAAACAAGAAAAATTATGTTGTTAAAATATCTATGCATGATCCAAAAATATTTTTAAAACAAGCCATAGAAAATGCCTGTAATGAATTAGGTATTTCAACTAACAACCTTTTAATTAAAAGTAAGGGGAATCTACAATTAGATACTTTACTTGTTTATAACTCCCCATCTCTACTAGATTTAGTTAAATGTGTGAATTTTAAAAGCAATAATAATTATGCAGAACATCTTTTAATGAAATCTGTTTCTCTAAATCATAAGGATATAGATATTAATCAAGCTCCGGGTTATTTACAATTGTTTTGGGAAGATAGATTAGGATTAAAAGAAATGATTTTCAAAGATGGTTGCGGCCTCTCAAGATTGAATTTATGTTCTGCGAATGCTTTTAACGATCTTTTACTTTATGAACTGGAAAGAAAAATTTCTGATGGAGAAGAAAGTTTTTTTAAATCTTTACCAATTTCAGGTAAATCAGGAACTCTTAAATATTTTGGAGATGAATCTGTATTTGAAGAAGAATTTTTTGGTAAAAGTGGTTCAATGGGAGGAGTAAGGTGTTATTCTGGATATTTGCGTAAAAATTTCCAGTACTATCCATTTACAATTATGGTAAATAATTTTACATCTAACGACTATTTAATTAGAAAAAAAATCGAGGAGTTGGTGGTAAATATTTACAACAATATTTAAGGAAACTTTGGGTATTTCTTAAAATCAGGATCTCTTTTTTCCAAAAAAGCATTACGACCTTCTTCGGCTTCATCAGTTGCATAAGCAAGTCTAGTAGCTTCTCCTGCATAAACTTGCTGACCTACTAGTCCATCGTCAATTAAATTAAAACCAAACTTCAGCATTTTAATTGCAGTTGGACTTTTCTTCATTATTTCTTGTGCCCAATTGTACGCTGTCTTTTCAAGTTCATTATGAGCAACCACTTTATTTACCATTCCCATATCATATGCTTCTTGAGCAGAGTAGTCTAACCCTAAAAAGAAAATTTCTCTAGCTCTTTTTTGACCAACTTGTCTAGCAAGATAAGCTGAGCCAAATCCACCATCAAAACTTGCAACATCTGCATCAGTTTGTTTAAAAATAGCATGTTCTTTGCTTGCAATAGTCAGATCACAAACTACGTGTAGACTGTGGCCACCTCCAACAGCCCATCCAGGTACGACGGCTATTACTACTTTATTCATAAATCTTATCTGGCGCTGAACGTCCAAAATATTAAATTTACTTACTCCATCCAGTCCTTTATATCCTCTTTTGGCTCTGACACGTTGATCTCCTCCAGAACAAAATGCCCAGCCACCATCTTTTGGAGATGGACCCTCACCTGTAAGTAATACTGCTCCAATTTCTGGGCTTTCATGGCTAATTATAAGCGCATCAAGTAATTCATCTACAGTTTTAGGTCGGAAAGCATTTCTTACTTCAGGTCTATTAAAAGCAATTCGAGCAACTCCATTGAAAACTTTGAAAGTGATATCTTCATAATCTTTTACTGTATTCCAATCCATAGTGCTATTTGTCTTTTTTTATTTTTCTAAAATAATCATTCAAAATATTTTCATTTTCAATATTTCCTGTAAATAATTCGATTATTTCCGCATCTTTACTTTTGAAAAAATTATCCAAATATTTAGCTGCTTGAATTTTATTGTCTGCTCTTTGATAATTTATTTTAAAAGTAGCGGCAATTTTTTCCAAACTTATTTCGTGTGTAGTTTCAAAAAACTCTTTACTGTAGGGAGTGGTTTTTGGACCTGAAATAATATTAAATATACCACCACCTTGATTATTTACAACTATAATTTTAAGATTTTTTGGTATTTCTTTGTTCCAAAATGCATGTTGGTCATAAATAAAACTAAGATCACCTGTTATTAAGACTGTTAATTTATTTGTTACACTTGCTGCTCCAACTGCAGTTGAAGAGGATCCGTCAATCCCGCTGACACCTCTGTTAGAATTGTATTTTAAATCTTTTTTCTGTTGGAAAAGTTGAACATATCTAACACTTGTACTATTTCCCATTTGTAAATTAACTTTTTTACCTTCTAATTCCTTTTGAATTAGGTCGTGGGCCTTTAGATCTGACCATTTGCAAGATGAGAGGTACTGAAGATGATTTTCTTCACTTTTCTTAAATTCTAAATACCAATCGTTACTAAAATTCGAATCTTTATTGGATTGATATCTATCCAAAAAATCTTTAAAAAAATCTTCGGGTTCAATTGGGATGAAATGGGTTAAAGAAGAAAATATATCTTGTGCTCTGTTAGCTTCTTCAACATGCCAATGTTCCTTAGGTTTATTTTTTCTCAGTAGACTTTTGAGTTTTTTAGAAATTATAGAATTCCCAATTGTAATTACAATTTCTGGATAAAATTTAGGATTTTCATTAATTCTTTCTAAAGTTCGATCTATACAACTTATAAAATTCTCATTATATAAGTTAGAGGTAGTTTCTGTTAAAATACAAACGGAAGGGTCTTTATTTAGTTCTATTAAAATTTCATTCAATGAGCTGCTTTTTTGCAGAGAACCACACACAATCATTTTTTTATTGTGCTTTTCCCAGTTTTTTTGTAGACTTTTTAACTCCTCTTTATTTACTGATTTTTTTGTTTTAAAATGAGTTATTTTCTTTCCAGTTTGACTTGGTTTTAATTCAGTTTTATATAAAGGTTCTCTAAATGGGAAATTTAAATGAACTGGCTTAGAACGTAATTTAGAAATATGAAAAGCTTCGTTGGTCATAACCCCGGTTTGCCATAAAGCATCAGGATGGTCAAGCATAGGAAGATTATAGCTTTCAGCAATAAAGTTTTCGTAAACTTTATATTGTCTCATAGATTGGCCTTCACCGTGATCTACCCATTCTGGAGGTCTATCTGCAGTAATAACAATCAAAGGAATTTTTTGATAAAATGCTTCTACAATTGCAGGAGAGTAATTTAAAACAGCACTACCAGAAGTAGAACAAATCACCACTGGTTCTTCCAATTGCTGAGCCATTCCAAGAGCAAAAAAAGCGGCTGACCTTTCATCTACTAATACTTTTGTTTTGAAAAATTTGTCACCATTAAATCCTATTACTAATGGTGCATTTCGTGATCCTGGGGAAAAAACAATATTTTTTACTTGGTGTTTTTTTAATAGATCAATAACTACTTGTACTCTAAATGATGCGGAAGTCATTGGGCGAAGTTCTATTTTTTTTTAATCACAGACAATAGCGTTTGAGATTTTATTTCAGTTTCCTTAAATTCATCATTGGGATTGCTCTGACTAGTAATTCCTCCACCCACAAATATTTGAACTTCTTTAGCGGAAAACCTAGCACATCTTAAGTTAATTTTTAAATCACAATTTTTTTTGTCGATAATTCCAAGAAATCCACAGTAAAAGCTTCTATTATGAACTTCAAAATCTTTAATTATTTCCAATGATTTATCTAAAGGAATGCCTGCAATTGCAGGTGTTGGATGAAGAGTTTTAACAAACGATAAGAAATCAATATCTAAACTAAAATTGAAATCTTTATTTAAGTGTATTATCTCTCCAGCAATTTCTTCCTTTATTTTAGATTCTTTGGTTATGTATCCATTTTCTTTAATTTTTCTATCAATATAATCTACTACATATTTATGTTCTTGAAAATCTTTTTCAGACCATTTTAATTTTTCATTTTTTGATTTACTTCCTGCCAAAGCATGGGTGAAAAATCCATTTTCTAAATTCCCCTTAATTAATGTTTCAGGAGAAACACCAATCCACATTCCATGAGTTGGATGATTTAGAATATACTTAAACCCTCTACTGTAGGTTTGGGAGAGTTTTTTAAATATTTCAAAATAGTTTGAAATTTCAAAGTCTGATTTAACAACTCTACTTAAAATACATTTTTCAATAATATTTTCGTTACAATAATTTATTATTTTTTGAATGGATTTTTTATAGTCTTCCTTTGAAATTTCTTTTTCGTTAATTAATCTTGGTTTTTCAATTAATACTTCTTTTTCAAGATTACAAATTTCACCATCAATAAAATAAGTTTCTTTATTGAATACATTACAAACAAAAGACGGTTTGGATATTTTTTTTTTAAAATCAAATAAATGCCACTGTCCAATGGCTATTTTATTTTTTTTGGAAATAGTATCCTGATAGATTACAAAGCTATCCTTCCCAGAAAGGTGGATCATTTTGTTTTTTTTACAATCATTACAGTTAATCTACATATAGAAATTAATTTTTCATTGTTGTCCTTAACTTCAATATTCCATACATGTGTAGACCTTCCTTTGTGAACAATAGTCCCTTTTCCTATTACATATTTGTCTCTTGCTCTACCAACATGATTAGCATTTATGGTTAGACCAACAGCATATTCAGTTTTAGTATCTATTAGCATGTTTGATCCAACACTTCCAATAGATTCAGCTAAGGCAACTGTAGCACCTCCGTGAAGAATTCCCATAGGCTGGGTAGTTTTGTGATTTACAGGCATCTTGGCCTCTAAATAATCATTTCCAATATTTGTGAATTCAATATTTAGGTGAGACAATAAGGTGTTTTGAGAAAATGAATTTACTTCATTTAACGTAATATTTTTTGAAATCATTAATCTATAATAATTATTTTGTGAGAAATGAAAGGTTTCTTTTCAAACTTAAGATAATATACTCCTGGGCTATTTTCTTTAAGATTTACAAGTATATTGTCAGATGATTTCAAATCTATTTCTAGAATTACTTCGCCAATGCTGTTAAAAATATATCCATTCCCTAGTTCATTAAAATCTTTGGAAGATAATTTTAAGTTAAATATTCCATTGTTTGGATTTGGGAATACCATATTGAGTAAATCATCATAACTATTAATTCCCGTATTGGAGGAAACAATAATTACAGTATCAATTGTACAGACACCTTGTCCACTCGTTACAGTTAATTCAACATTAAAATTACCAGCTGTGTTAAAAACAATTCCTGAGGGGTCTTGATCTGTCGATGTAGTTGGAGAAACTCCGCCTAGACCATTAATGTCAAAATCCCAACTGTAGGATGC
>CALKFX010000137.1 GCA_938084875.1 uncultured Flavobacteriales bacterium
AAGGGAGGTTAGTTAATATTACTATAATCTAATCTTTAGAATAGATGCTCTTATTAAAATTAATCAATGAAAAAGTTAAAAGAATAACAGAAATTATAGCTATAAATGCTCGAATTGTGTCAAGGAGTTTGAATTTTTGCAATAGATTTTGCATCTTTTCAAGTGGTATTGTATCAATAGCAAGTTCGTCAAGAATAGGATGAATAAGTAATCCAGTTCCCACTCCAATAACTAAGAAAGAAAAAAACTGAATTAAGAATAAATTCCTTACTTTTTTCATTTTCCAAATGAAAATAATCATTACAAGAAATACAAAATTGATAATTGGACCAAAAAATTGGAAGAAAGTTCCAGGATCTGTCTTGGCATAAAATTGATTTCTTATTACCATTGAATCGGGCAAATTATAATCCCAGTTAGGAAATTGTGTCATTATTGTGAAAATCATTCCTCCAAAAAAGAAATATAATAAGATTGAATAAATCCATACAGGGATATGTGAATAGTTCTTCATTTTGTAAGTTTTAAACTAAAAGTAATAAAAAAATATAATTACTGCAATACTGCAACAATGCAAGGGGGGCTTGCAGTAAATGTGCGAAATGCACAAAAACACTAAAATTATTGCAATTTGGTGAGACTTTGGTGAGATTTTAAAAAGTAAAGTCAACTAAAAAACCAATTTAACAGATGTGGGCAATACTGGATTCGAACCAGTGACCTCTTGCCTGTCAAGCAAGCGCTCTAAACCAACTGAGCTAATTGCCCATAAAAGAAAAAACCTCCAGGGGAGGTTTAGTGGGCGATGAGGGATTCGAACCCCCGACCCCCTCGGTGTAAACGAGGTGCTCTGAACCAACTGAGCTAATCGCCCTAAATTAGGGACTGCAAATATATTTATTTTTTTATTCTTCTGATATTAATCTAAAAAAATTCATTAAGTATGTCTCCAATAAGGAAGGCACTTCCAGTAATCAATATCAAATCTTCTTCTTTTGCAACTTTTTTCACCCCATAAAAAGCCTCTTTATAGTCTGTATATACTACAGAATTTTCTTTATTATATTTTGTTTTCAATATTTTAGGATCAATACTTCTTTCATTACTAGATTTTGTAAAATAGTAAGTCTCTGCTTTTGGAAGTAAATTTAAAAGTGTAGAAATGTCCTTGTCTTTGGAGAATCCAACAATTAAAAAAAGGGTATTAAAGTTTTCTTTTTTTAATTGTTTTTTTAACTCTACTATACTCTGCTCATTATGTCCAATATCTAAAATTGTCAATGGGTTTTTACCTACTATTTGCCATCTTCCTTTAATAGTTAAGAATTTATGAGGTTCGTTTTTTATTTCCCCAATCTTAAATTTATTTTGTAAAATTTCAGTTGCTTTCTTAGCAGTATTCCAATTTTTAATTTGATAATCTGGTAGAGAGCTTTCTGGATATTCAATATTTTTATCTGCAATATAAAGTTTTGAATTTTTTGAGTCACAAATTTCTTTAAATATACTTTCTTGCTCTATTTCTGATCCTAATAAAGTAGGAATATTGTCTTTTATTATTCCTGCTTTTTCTTTGGCTATTTTTTCAATGGTATTTCCTAAAATAGATGCGTGATCCATTCCAATACTTGTAATGATAGAAAGTTCTGGCATTATTATATTGGTGGAGTCTAGTCTACCTCCTAGACCAGTTTCAATTATATTTATCTCTGTTTTAGAATCTTCAAAATAGGAAAATGCTAGGGCAGTAGTCCATTCAAAAAACGATGGACTTATTTCTTGAAATCTTTCTAGATTTTGCTTGTAAAAATCTATTATATATTCTCTAGAAATCTCTTTTTCTCCAACCACAATTCTTTCTCTAAAATCTATTAAATGGGGTGAAGTAAATAATCCTACTTTATAGCCTGCTTTTTGGTAGATGTTGTATAAAAAATTACATACAGATCCTTTTCCGTTGGTCCCAGCTACATGTATGAATTTAAGCTTGTTTTGTGGATTGTTTATAATTTTACAAATCTCGTGTATATTACTAAGATCTGGTTTGTAGGCATCTAGTCCTTTTTTTTGGTAAGATGGGTACTGTTTAAATAAGAATTCTACAACCTCTTTGTAGTTGTTCATTATTTTTCGATGTATTGTATTCTTTTTACTAGTCTATCTTTTGTAATTCCAGAACTTGTAGGAGTAAACTTAAACTTCATTTTACAGTCATTGGCAATAAATTTTTGATCTATACTCGTTAAAGTTATTGTAGTTTTAGAGTGAGGATACAATACTTTTGTTTCTAGAACATTACCTTTTTCATCAATAGTAAATTGAACCATTACAAAACCAACCCAATTTTTAGGATTGTCTAATTCTGGGTTTCCAACTACCTGTCTTCCTTTTCCAGTACCAACTCCACCTCCAGTATTAGGTCCTTTGCCGGTTCCAATTCCTGTTCCTTCTCCTTCCCCATTTCCAGCTTTAGCTTCTCCACTTCCTTTTCCGAATAAGCTACTAAAATCGTTTTTAGGTTTCGGAGCCTCTTTTGTTTCTGTTTTCTTAGTTGAAGTATTTTCATTTTTAATAGTAGAATTACTAGATTTAACAGCAACTGGCGAATCTTCCTGAGTAATTACTTTTTCAGCTGGTGCTTCTTCTTCCACAGTCGGAGGAATAGGGCTAGCACTTCCTGGACTGCCGCCACCAGCGTCACTAAAATCCAAGGTTATTACTTCTTCTAAGGTAAATTGTGGAGGATTTTGTAATTCCATACACCCTTTACTAAAGAAAATTGCAATTAGTAAGAATAGATGAAGAACTATACTAATAATTATTCCTAATCGGTTGTCTTTTTTTTGTAACAATTCCAAGCTATTTACTCCCTTTTGTTTTAATAACTACCTTAAGTGCGTTCTGTTTTGCAATTTTAATTATTTCATAGGCAGAAGCTCTATTCGCATCTTTATCTGCTAGTAGCTCAATTGCTTTATTGTCGCCAATTTCTTTTTTTAATATACTTTCTATTGAACTTATTTGAATTGGTTTTGGATCGCTGTTCAAATAAAAGTTGTTTTCAGCATCTACATACACTTTTATTGGCGAGGTTAGAGATGGATCTCCAGATCCTTCAGGAAGTTTAATTTCATGCGAGGTATTTACAAGAGTTGAAATAATTATGAAAAATATTAGCAATAAAAAAACCAAATCAGTCATGGAAGACATTCCACCCTCAATTTTTATTTTATTTCCTGCTTTCACTTTTTGTTTCCGTTCAAAGAGATTTTAATATTATTTTGTTTCGCAATATCAATTATATATACAGAGGCCTCCCATGAACTTTCATTACTGCCGTAAAGAGAAATTATACTATCTGAACTTAGATTTTTTAAAATTTCATTTTTAATATCAGAACTGGAAATTGGTGTTCTTCTACTATCCATGAAATATTCATTTTTATCATTCACGTTAATAGTTAATATTTTTTTTTCTGATGCTGTTCCTCCATCTTTTGGTACATCTATATTAACTCCTGCGGTAATCATAGTGGAAATAACTATAAAGAATATCAAAAGCAGAAAAACTAAATCTGTCATAGAAGACATTCCACCTTCAATTTTAATTTTATTTCCAGATCTAAAATTCATTTTTTATTTTCCTGGAGCTTCAAGAATATCTAAGAACTCAATAGATGCTCCCTCCATATTATGGATCACTTTTTCTACCTTACTTACTAAATAATTGTAGGCAACATAGGCAACTATACCTACTATTAGTCCTCCAACAGTGGTAATCATGGCTTCCATAATTCCGCCAGAAAGACTGGCTATTTCAAATGTTTTTTCTTTTGACATGTTTTGAAAAACTTTGACCATTCCTAGTACTGTTCCCAAAAAGCCTAGCATTGGAGCAACTCCAGAAATTGTAGCAAGCATAGACAATCTTCTTTCCAATTTACTTATCTCTAATTTTCCAATATTTTCTATAGATATTGCAATATCTTTCATTGGTTTACCAACTCTACTAAGTCCTTTTTCTATCATTCTTGCAATAGGGTTATTACTTGAGTTACAATGATCTTTAGCTGCGTTTAAATTTCCTTTTAAAACAAAATCGTTGATTTTTTGCATAAAATCTTTCTCTCCTTTCAAGGCTCTTTGAATTGTCATAAAACGCTCTATGAATACATAAATGGCGATGAAAGAAAATAAGAAAAGAAGAGACATTACTATTAAGCTAGTCAAGCTGTATTCTCCGCTAATAGAGTCGTACCCCCAAATCAATTGCCACATGGAGATTTGTTCTGTTTCTAGAAGAGTTGGCGCATCTTCTAAAATAGAAGATGTATTTTCTTGAATGTTTAACAACATAGGAAAAATATTAAAATTCATTTTATTAGGTTTTAATGTGAAATTAGTACTTTTTGAAAGTACTTAGAGGCTTTGGAATAATAGAAATGAACAGGCACCCGTTAAGTAACCAATTGCAGCAAGCCACGCAATATTTTTCAAATACCAAAAAAATGATATTTTTTCCATACCCATTGCTACTACACCCGCCGCTGATCCAATTATAAGCATACTACCTCCCGTACCAGCAGAGTAAGCAATAAAATGCCAGACAGTATTGTCCATTGCCAAATCAAACATACCCATACTAGCAGCTACCAATGGGACATTGTCTATAACAGCAGATCCCGCACCTAGTAATAAAACAAAGAAATTTATTGGAATTGATTCTTGAACACTTTTTCCTAAATTAAATACTATTCCTAGAGATTCAAGGGCAGCAACAGTCATTAAAATTCCAAGAAAAAATAAAATGGATGGCATTTCAATTTTAGATAAAGCTCTAAAAATTGGACTATCAGAGTGACTGTTTTCCTCACTTAAGGGGTTGTTAGAAAGACTTTTTAAGCTAAATTGTCTTGAACTTAAAATTTCTCCAACCAAAGTAACTATTGCCAAAGAAAGCATCATCCCTACATATGGGGGTAAGTGGGTAATGGTTTTAAAAATAGGAACAAAAATTATTGCAGACAGCCCTAAAACAAGCATGGTTGACCCATATTTAATTTCTTTTATTTCATCTTTTGGTGGTTCAAAATTGTCTTTGAATGGTTTTAAGAAACTTGCTATTATAGTAGGAATCATCATACAAATTAAAGATGGAATAATAAGCAGTTTCACAAGTTGAATTGTAGATACTTTTTTACCCATCCATAGCATGGTAGTTGTTACATCACCAATTGGTGACCAAGCTCCACCAGCATTGGCTGCAATGATAATCAGTCCTGCAAACCACATCCTGTCTTTATTATCTTTAATTACTTTTCTAAGAATGGTAATTAATACAATAGTAGCTGTTAAATTATCTATGATAGCAGATAAAATAAATGCTAATATGCACATGATCCAAAGTAGATATATTTTCTTTTTTGTTTTTATAAAATTCTTTATAGTAGCAAATCCGTTGAAGTGGTCAATGATTTCCACAATGGTCATAGCGCCAATTAAAAACACCAATATTTCACAAGTTTTTCCAAAATGATGTAATAAGGTACTTTCAAACCACATCATTTTAGATGGGCTATGACCTTGAGCATCGTGGGGAAGAGATGCAAATCCTTTTACCATTTCATGGCTGTCTGAGTCAAACCAGTTGACAAAATCATCTAAGCCAAATGCTATTAGTGCCCAAGAAATTGCCATCATTAGTAAGGCAGGAACAAGCTTGTCAATTTTAATTGAATGCTCAAGAGTAATTCCTAGATAACCTAAAATAAATATTATTATTATCGCAGTTTCCATAATTGTTAAATTAATTGTTTTAAAGCTATTTCAAAAGCAGTTTTAGAAATATTTTTTGGATTAGAATTTTTTTCAAAAACATTCTCTAAAGCATTTTGGATAGTTTTTGAAGTGTCTTTAAAAATAGATTCGTCTTCCATACTGTCAAGATCGTTACCCATTAAATAGGCAAATACTCTAGCCATCCCACAATTAGATATAAAATCTGGTATTAAACTTGTATTTTGATCTGTAAAGTCAGAAATTGGCCCAAAGAATATTTCTTTATCTGCAAAAGGAACATTAGCACCAGGAGCAATTACTTCGATTCCGGATTTAAGCATTCTCTCTACTTGGTCTTTGGTAATTAATCTTGATGCAGCACACGGCAAGAAAATTTCAGATTTAATATTCCAAATTTGGTTATTTATTTCTTCAAAAGATAGCAAATTTTTATCGTTTATTGCATTTCCATTTTTGTTTAGAAATAACTTCTTTATTTCTTCAAATGAAAAACCTTTTTCATTAATTAATCCACCATCTCTATCAATTATCCCTACGACTTTAGCACCTTCTTGTGCGATATAGTAAGCTGCAGCAGATCCAACATTTCCCCAACCCTGAACTATTACTCTTTTATTTTTTAAATTTCCTCCGTATATTTTATAATAATGTTTGACAGATTCTGCTACTCCAAAACCTGTTATCATATCTGCAATAACAAATTTTCTTTCAATATCTGGAGTGTAATTCTCACTTTCAATTGTTTTTAAAACACCTTGTCTAAGTTGACCTATTCGGTTTATTTTTTGAGACTCTCTTGGTTGGTAGTGACCGTTGAAAACACCTTCTTGTGGATGCCATACACCACAATCTTCGGTTATTGGAATAACCTCGTTAATTTCATCTACATTTAAATCACCTCCAGTACCATAATAATGCTTTAGTAGAGGGGTGACTGCAGCATACCATCGTTTTAAAACTTCTTTTTTTCTTGGGTCGTTAGGGTCAAAATTTATTCCAGATTTGGCACCGCCAATTGGAGGTCCTGAAACTGTAAATTTAACTTCCATGGTTTTAGCCAATGAGATTACCTCGTGTTGGTCTAGTCCAACTCTCATTCTAGTACCACCACCAGCTGCTCCTCCTCTAAGAGAGTTTATAACTACCCATCCTTTGGCTTCAGTTTGAGAATCTTGCCACTGAAAAATAATTTCAGGAGTTTTATTTTCAAATTTTTTAAGTAAATCTTTCAAATTAAATTTTAATTTTTCAAATGTAAAAAAGAAACTAGGTTTTGTTGTAGTTATTTATAACTCTTTTTAAATTAATATCAGGGATTATGGATAACTCCTGCAGATAAATCTTTAGAACTTCCAGTTACAGATGCTAAAATATTTATTTCGTTTCTAAGTTTAAGAACCCCTAAAAGTGAAAATATTAATGCTTCTTTAAAATCTATAAGTTTTATTTCTGGAATTACCGCTTTAATTTTTAATTCTTTAAGATTACTGATCCAGAATTTATTATACGCTCCTCCACCTGTAATTAAAAGCGTGTCGTTGGTATCAAATTTGAAAATATTTTTAATTGTTCTACATAAATGAGTCCCAGAAGTATAAAGTTGGTCGTTTATAGAAGATTCACTTTTGTCAAATAAAGGTTTGTACCATTGGTTAAAGTCTTCAACTCCTAAGGACTTGGGAAATTCTTTTTTATAAAAATCTAAGTTCTCTAATTTTAAAATTAAATCTTCATCAAGTTTGCCAAGATTTGCAAGTTCTCCATCTTTGTCATATAAATGACCGATTTTATTGGATAGATAATTACTAATCATATTTGCAAAATTTACATCACCTGCAATTCGTTTTCCATTTAAATTATATGAAATATTTGCAATTCCTCCAAGATTAAGACAGCCTTTATAGTTCCCAAATAATAATTGATCTCCAAGAGGAACAAGTGGTGCTCCTTGTCCTCCAAACGCAACATCTATTGTTCTGAAATCTGAAACTGTTTTGATATTCGTTGAGGAACATATACAAGCTCCATTCCCAATTTGTTTAGTTAAATTAATATCCGGTTCGTGAAATAATGTGTGACCATGAGATGATATTAGGTCAATCTGGCTTTTTTGAATTTTTTTTTCTTTTAGAAATTCGTTGACTTTTTCACCAATGTAATTCCCAAGCTTATTGTCTAAAAAAACTAAGTCCCTTGCCTTCAATCTACTTGCATTTTGAAGTTCACTTTTCCATTCTTTAGAATACGCATAAGTTTTTCCATCTAAAATTTCATAAAACCATGTTTTATTAAAACTTAATTTGGACCAAACAATATCTAATCCATCTAAAGATGTGCCAGACATAATTCCCACAACATTATATTTGTTCATAAATTTAATGTAAAACTAACCATCACAATATAGTATTTATTTTATAGATTTAAGTCCAAATTAGGAATATGAATTTTAAATTATCAGAAGAACATGAAGCAGTTAGAGAGGCTGCTAAAAACTTTGCAGAAAACGAATGTAAGCCTGGTGTTATTGAAAGAGATACCCATCAAAAAGTTGGATTCGATCAGTTAAAAATGCTAGGTGAATTAGGTTTTATGGGGATGATGGTAGATCCTAAATATGGTGGGAGTGGAATGGATACAATCAGCTACGTTCTGGCTATTGAAGAAATATCTAAAATAGATGCTTCTATCTCTGTTGCTATGTCTGTGAATAATAGTTTGGTGTGTTGGGGATTAGAAAATTTTGCTAGCGAAGAGCAAAAACAAAAATATTTAGTTCCAATAGCAAAGGGTGAAAAAATTGGTGCATTTTGTCTTTCTGAGCCAGAAGCTGGTTCAGATGCTACTTCACAAAGAACTACTGCAATCGATAAAGGAGATCATTATCTTCTTAATGGAACTAAAAACTGGATTACCAACGGAAGTACCGCTTCAACCTACCTTGTAATAGCCCAGACCGATGCTAGTAAAGGACATAAGGGAATTAATGTCTTTATTGTAGAAAAAGGTATGAAGGGTTTTGAAATTAGTGCAAAAGAAGATAAACTAGGAATTAGAGGAAGTGATACCCATACACTTGTTTTCAACGATGTAATTCTTCCAAAAGAGAATAGGGTTGGAGAGGACGGCTTTGGTTTTAAATTTGCTATGAAAACCCTTGCTGGTGGTAGAATTGGAATTGCAGCCCAGGCCTTGGGGATTGCAGCTGGAGCTTATGAATTATCTCTTGCATATTCTAAAGAAAGAGAAACTTTTGGAAAACCAATTAATCACCATCAAGCTATACAGTTTAAATTGGCTGACATGTATGTAGATATTGAAAATGCAAGAAACTTGGTTTACAAAGCCGCATGGCATAAAGACCTAAATATGGATTATAATTTATCTGGTGCTGTTGCAAAACTACATGCTTCTGAAGTAGCGATGAGAACAACAGTTGAAGCTGTTCAAATTCACGGTGGTTATGGTTACGTTAAAGAATACCATGTTGAAAGACTAATGAGAGATGCCAAAATAACTCAAATTTATGAGGGAACATCTGAAATTCAAAGAATAATAATCGCAAGAAATACTATAAATTAGAATAAAAAAAAGAGGAATTTAATCCCTCTTTAATTGATTTTTAGTTTCAATCAATCTATTTCCAAGCATCCATTCCACTCGGACTTCCAATTCTATCCATAGCACATCTAAACCCAATGGCTGATGTTGATCGGTCTTCTTCCAAATATCTTCTAGTTCCAGGATTTAGATAATAAGCTCTATCTTTCCAAGAAGCTCCTTTATAAACTCTAGATTTATCAGAAATCAATGATGTTATTGCACCAGCAATTGTACCATTTTTCTTTTGAAGTCCTCTTTGGTACATTGCCCAGTCTTCATTTAAACCTCCATTTTCGATACCCTTGTTGAATTCGTCAATATCTCCTTGATTGTTGTCAGGGTCACCAGGATGATAAATGGATGATTTTAAATCTCCATCTAAATAATCAATATTATCTGCAATTCTGTAATTACTTCTCTTCATATTTTCTTCAGCAGTAACATCTCTCATTTGAACATTTCCTGGTGTATTAAGTATGAAATCTGCCATACCAGATCTTAACATTGGACTTATCTCTATATTATATCCTGCCAAATCTGCATCTTGTTGAACTTGCAAATCAAAGTCTTGAAAAATTTGATCAAAAATTTCTTGAATTTTTCCAGACGCTTCAAGAGTTTGTCTATTTTTCATAAAGTCTTGAGCTTCTTTAATTTTATTAGATATTACAGAAAGCAATTCATTTTCTACTGAATCAAGCCTATTTTGCTTCACGTATCCATAAGTTCTATTACCTTGTGGGACTTTATCTTCTCTCTCTGCTTTAAATTCAGCAATGTATTGTTCAATTCCATCAATGTCATAAATGGTAACATCGTATTTTTCATCAATTGAACCAGAAGCATTAAGTACTTTTGTTTTGAAAACATTTCCTCTAAATGGTCTAAACTCATCTGCATCTCTAGAAGTCATAGGTCTGTAAACATCTAAAACCCATTCACTAACATTTCCAGCCATATTGTATAATCCATAATCATTTGGCCAGTAAGAATAAACAGGAGCAGTAATATCTGCGTTGTCATTTAAATGCCCCGAAACACCCATGTAATCTCCTCTTCCTCTAACAAAATTTGCCAACATGTCTCCTTGAAAGTTTTCTTGAGGATTTCTAACCCAATGACCATCCCATGGATAAACTCTTTTTTCAATTATTCTTTCATCAACAGTATTTCCAATAAGTCCATAAGCAGCAAATTCCCACTCTGCTTCAGTAGGTAGTCTATACCTAGGAAGAATAACACCATCAGACATTCTAACTTTTCTAGTAGCTAAATCTTTAGTTTTAAGTTTTCCAGTAGTTGGATCATACCCACCCTTAGAAGGATCTAAATCTGCAATTTGGCCCTGCGGATTAAGACCTTGCTCGTACTGTCCTGCCATATATGCATCCGTTGTGAAAGGTTCGTTTTGTTGATTTGGGTTAGATACCAATATGCCTTCTCTAATAAGAATAAACTCATTGACTCTATCAGTTCTCCATTTACAAAATTCACTAGCTTGTTGCCAAGAAACTCCAACGACAGGGTAATCTCTGTAAGCGGGATGTCTTAAATAATATTCTACGTACTTTTCGTTAAAACCTAATTTTTCTCTCCATGAAAGCGTGTCTGGAAGAGACTTTTTGTAAACCATAGGAAAATCTGTATATGTTCTTCTTACCCAGTACATATACTCACACCAATGGTAATTAGAAATCTCAGTCTCATCCATGTAAAAAGAAGAAATAGAAACTCTTCTAGGAATGTTGTGGTTTTCGTAGGTTACATCCTGCTCTACTCTTCCCATAGTAAATGTACCACCTTCAATTAAAATTAAACCTGGACCAGTTTCTTGTTCTTCAAAAGGAACTTTTTGAAAACCTCCATTTTTAGGATTGTTGTAATCCCAACCAGTTATGCTTGATGTTTCATACTCTGTTCCACAGCTTGAAATCAAGCAAGTTATAAAAAGAAAACAGATTAAATAATTTAAATTATTTCTCATTTTTAAATAAGTTTATGTCACGCAATTAACGTAAATATAATTCGAAAGTTTCAAATTTATGCTTTTTT
>CALKFX010000138.1 GCA_938084875.1 uncultured Flavobacteriales bacterium
CACGGGGTTGAGCAAATGTTTTTAGATGCTAATAAAGTCGAATATGGTGAAAGTAAAATTGGAAATTATTTTTCAGAAGAAGAATTAAGAGTTCTTGCTGCAACGCCATGTAGAAATAACATTATGAAAATGGCTTTCTTATTTAATTGCCTAACAGGGATACGAATTAGTGAGTGTATTAACCTTAAATGGAAAGATATAAAAGAAAAAGATGGTCGGATAACAGCTGATATACTTACACGAAAAAATAAACACAGCCAAGTGATTCCATTATCAAACTCAGCTGTGAAATTTATGCCTGAAAGAAGAGGCTTAAACGATAATGTTTTTTTGGCGTTGACTTACAGTGACATGAATAATAAGCTAACTGAATGGGTCAAATCTTCTGGTTTAGAAAGATCAGGTAAAACAAAAACTCATGACGCAAGAAGAACCTGTGGAGCGTTAATCTGGAAGAAAACAAAAAATATCGATACAGTAGCAAAGTTCCTAAATCATAAAAATATAAGTGAAACTTTCAAGTATCTGAGGAAATTTCTTGGAGATACTTTTGACGAAGTTGATGCAAATGAAATAATGCCTGACATTACCATTTAAAAGCTAAAAGTTTTCATCCAGCATTTATTCAAACACAGGGGCATGGGTTTTAGAAAACAGTTTTTCTATTGAAACATGGGGTTGGGATTTGATATGTAACCCATTCTCTGTACTTTAGGAGTATGAAAAAACTTATTCCTCTATTACCTCTGTTGATCTTGATGGTAGGATGTAAAAATGAAGTGTCTAAAACACATGATCAAGTAAGTCCTCCCAAAGAAGTTGTAGCTTTTTTTGAGACTTATAATAAACTATGGTCAGAAGGGAATTTTGAATATATAGCATCAGATATATATGACTTACCAATGACACTTTATTTACAAGACACTGTTCGTTATTTGAAAAGTTCTGATGAAGTGAAAAATTTTCTCGCGAATACCTTTATTAATCTGGAAGCTAATCATTATGGATTTTCTAAAATTAATAAATGGGAAAATTACAGAGAAGATGGAAATTATATTATTGTTGAAATGAACTTTACTAGGTTCTTAAAGGATAGCACAATAATGGGTAATCAATACAGAAAGGCTACCTATATTCTAAATAAAAAAAATAAGGAGTTCAGAATTACTGCTATGATACCACATACCGTTATAGATAAGTAAAACAACTATTTCACTTTGGTTCTCCTCTTCCAAGTGGAGGGTTTTTCTTTCACACCAATGGATATAATCCAAATCCCTTCTAATCCATTGATATTTAAGTCTAAACACAAGATTCCAGTGTAGTGGTTTTAAGGGGGTGTTGTTAGGGGGAAGTTTGTAGTGTGATGGGATTAGTTTTTTTAAATATAAAAATTTAATGCTTTTCTGCAAAAATAACATTCTTAAAAATATCATGAAAATAGTATCGTATCCAATCCTAGCTAACTAAACAGAATCAGAAAACATTTGAATGAATAACTCTTGTTCTAGTCATTGCTTTTCAGATTTAAAATTTGAAATTAAAATTAAATTCATTTTTTGATTTTAAATAAAGTAATGGTATCTTCGTTTTATTCTGTGTGGACTGGAATTCAAATATAAAGTCGCGGGTGGAGAGAACGCATCCGAAATAATCGTTACGTATTTTTTAACTCATCTGTAAAATTATTTTGAGTCTCAAAGGATATTTTTCTCTTATTCTATCAAAACGTTCATATCTATAAAAATATTGATATAGTTTGCCTTTAGACCCATATCCTAAAGAGATTTCATTCTAAGTTTATTGATGATGATATTTTTTAATTATGAAATATTACAACAAAACACGAACTATTGAACAAAAAGTAAACGATCGTGAGATCTTAGATCAATTTAAAAAGCAAAACGATTTGCTTGAATTAATACTTCTAGAGCTCAAATCAAAAAAATGATTTTTTAACCTATCGGAAGGGGCATTTTATTTTTAATAATTGCTAAATTAGCATTTATGAAAAAAATATTCGCCCCTCTTTTATTTTTCATTTTAGTTGCATCCTGCAACAAAACAGAAAATACTATTGCACCCCCAATTGTAGAAACCCCTTCATTTCGTGGAATTCTCAATTCAGAAGCACCATTTAGTGGTGATTTATTGTTTTTTAAAGATGTCCCTTACGGTTCTGGTGAGCGAAATAAGTTGGATCTAATTCTCCCTAAAGGAAAAGAAATTCAAGGTATGGTCATCTTTTTTCATGGAGGTTCATTTCAATTTGGAAAAAAGGAGGATCTCTACGGAGATGAACTTAATTCTTTAGTTACTGTAATGATCAATAGCAACATTGCCATTGCTAGTGTTGCCTATTCTTTCATAACAGATTCGAATTCTCAAGGAGTATTTTCATCTTTAGAGGATGGTTCTGATGCCATTGAATTCATAAGACAAAACAGTGCGTCTTTAAATATTCCAAGTGATAAAATAGTTTTAGCTGGAGTTTCTGCTGGAGCTGGAATCGCTTTATGGAATGGCCTTCAAGAAGAAACAAATGATGAAGTTGAGGGAATTGTAGCACTTTATACTCAAAGCACCTATGACCTTTACAAGTGGAATGATCTTTTTAGCGGATTTGATCTGGATAGCATTCGAGCTACAGATCCTGAAATTGAAGAATTATTTTCTCTTTTTTATGGAGGAGAATACAATACTGAAAAAGCCTCTCAATTGGATTTCAGTGAATACATAGATGCTAACGATCCTTCACTGTATCTCTACAATCCTACTTATGAAGATGATGTTTTTGAAGCTGATACCCTGAATTTGGATGTTCTTTTTCACAGCTTTAAACATGCAGACGTTCTCAGAGCAAAAGCGACTGAGGTTGGTTTAGACTTTTCTGGAGCATATAAAGAGTTTCCGCAATATTTTATAACTAGAATACTTCTTGATTAAATTATCAAGTACCCAGAACTTAGGGCATTAAAGAGTATCCATTCATTTGATAATTGGATAGTACACTTAGAGCAGAAAGAGCGGGAATCACATTAACATTTATATCTTCAAAATTAATCCCACGAGCTGAAATTGCTTGAGAGCAAACATATAACTGAACTCCATTTTCTTTGAGCTTTTCAATAATCTCTAAATTAGGATTAGGACTTCCATATTTCTTTTGATAGGCTTCATCTGTTAGTACTGTAAAGGTCGCGGCACCATGGATAGCTGCTACTATCTTTATGTTGGGCTGGGGTACATTCGCTACAGTTAGCATATTCATTGTTCTGGCTATAACCCAAAGGCGCTTGTTTACACCACTCTTCAGCTGATCTGAAGTAATGTCAAAAATCAATTTATATTCCTTAGTTGGATCTGGCTGCTGAGCTGTATCTTCAAAATATTTAATTTCTCCATAACCATCAATCAATGGGG
>CALKFX010000139.1 GCA_938084875.1 uncultured Flavobacteriales bacterium
GATTAGAAGTTTTTTCCGGAAAAGCTTTATAGTAAACTTTCAAAATTTTAGTTTCTTTATTTTATTGAGCATTCTTAAAAGAAGAAAATCGTAGATTAGTTTCTTATTTGTATTTATGAAACTTTCTTTTGGCGATAAAAAAATACCCACCAACGAGTTGATACGTTATTCCATTCTTTTTTACTGGTCTATTTTTTGGCTATTTAATATTGTAGATAAAATAATTGGTGGTAGCTTATTCCTTTGGGTTGGTAGAGACAGATTTGCTCAATTTCAGAAGTTTTTTGCTTCTGCGGGATTGGAATCACCAGCCATAGCTAATTTTGCTTTGATTGTGGCTGCAGCATTAGAAGTTTTTGCTTTTGTTTTCTTTACTGGTGCTCTGATTTACTACTTAAAGAAAAAAAATGAAACTTCTAGAGCTTGGTTTTTTATAGGAATAGTTTTAACGCTTGTCACCTTCACTATTTTCTCTATAGGAGATCATATTTTTGGAGATAGATTTGAATTATTGGAACATACTTTGTTTTGGTTTTTGACATTATTCTCCTGGGTGGCTTTTATAAGGTTAGAGGATAGTTCAGAAACTAAAAAAATGGTAATTAATAAGAAGCAAATTATACTAGTTTTTGTAATTTCTTTAATGTTGGTTTCTACCACTTGCTTTTCTATATTTAGTTATAATTATAATTTTTTTAGCAGAAGAACAGATGCCTTGATAGCCCAGCCAGTTGGTGAAAACATTTATAAAGTTTCTTTTCCTTTTCTTGGTGGAAGTGTTGTTTTTGAAAAAACTATTGACCTGTTTAAATCTGAGAATCCAACTAAAAAAATAAATCATATTTATACAGTTCCTAATCCGCTAAGATTGAAAAAAGCAGATGGTCTTATATTTTATATAATGACGGAGGATAAATTATGAAAGAAAAAAACATATTAAGATTTTCAATACTGTTTTATTGGACTTTTTTCTGGGGATTAAGTGTTTTGGATAAAATTATTCCTGATGTGCATCATTTATGGGTAGGAAAAGATTTCTTTGCATTATTTATTAAGTTTTTTGGATCTCTTGGATTAAAGGACCCAATATTTGCTACGCTTGCATTGGCTTTTATTTCTTCATTGGAAGGATTGAACTTTGTATTTTATTTATTGGCTAGTATAAACTTTTTAAAAGGAAAAGAACCTCTTTCTCAAAAATGGTTTTTTAGAGCCATTTTCACATCTATTACCTTATTTAGTTTGTTTTCTATTGGAGACCAAGTATTTGGCGATCGTTTTCAACTACTAGAGCATGGATTGTTTTGGCTAATATTAATAGCATCTTGGGTATTATTTAAATATATTTCTAGTTCTGATGGTAAGTTGTTAGAATTCGAAGTGGATAAAGGTGTGAAAATCGCAATAGCAATTGGTGTTTTTATTACTGCAGGTGCCTCTATTTCCATTATAGACTTTTCTAGTAAGACTTTTTCCAATGTAAGTGCACCAGTTGAAGGAACTGAGGTAATTGAGGATGTATACAAATTTGACTTCCCATTTTTAGCCGATAAATTAGTATGGGAAACCACCATCAATACTTTTAAAGAGGATCATCCAGAACTTAAAATAAACTATATCTATACTGGACCTTCTGAGCTTAATTCCAAGAAAAAAACGCATATGTTACTGTATGTTTTTACTGAAAAAGTAAAATCAATTAAGGATAATTAAAATGATTTTATTGGAAATAGATAGGTAATCTATTGAAGCTTTTTTCGAAATAAGGACTTCTTTTATAAATAAAATACAGCTGGTCCCATTCAGAATTAGCAAAAGCAGTATCTTCCTTTCTCTTTAATTCGTATTCTTTTTTTAGCTTAAGATCGTTATTTAAAATCTCTTCTATCTTATCTATAAAAACATAACTAGAAAAATATTCTTTCTGTTGTAAGTAACTATCAAAAAAATTCCAGCTTAAGTAAGCGTCTTCCAACTCTGGTTGTAGTACAGAATGAATAAAAAGTGCGGCATCTTGATTAGAATTTACCATCCAGTCCCCTTTCTTTAACTGAACCAATTCTTTATCTCTTTGAACTTTGACATTTTTTAATTTATAATGCCCTTCGTATGGTTTTTTGGATGGTGCAAAATCAACTAATCTATAGACCCCAAGATTTATTATAGTATCTTGAAGCATCTTAGTCATTTTAACTTTATTGGCCAGTAATCTTTCTACTACATCTTTTTCCTGAGCGTTTATATAATAGAACTTTGGAAGTTGTACAGAATCTTTTGCAACAGAGCTATTGTAATAAGGCACATATTTGGTGTATGATTTGTTAGTATCGTACTTAAGTCTACTAAGGCCAGTTATTTTATGAACTGGAAAAGAATGCTCGTATCCCTTAAAAAGTATAGAATCTTTTTTGTAAGAATTAATGTAGTTGTACTTTAAATATGGCGATTCTATTACAAATCTTCTAGCTTCATCTCTAGATTTTTCGATCGAAGACTTGTTTAATGAAGTCCACTTAATTAATTCTTTCATGAAAGCCAAGGTGGCCTCTACTCTAAGAGGGAATGGTTTTAGCATATGGGTTTCTACTGTAAAACTTATAGAATGGAATAAAGAGCCATAACCCATCGCATATCGTGGAAGATCATTAAAAGAAACGATTCCTTCATTTGGTGTTTTTTCTTTTAAATCTACATAAGGAAATAAATCTATATTATGATTTTCTTTTAAATTCTTCTCTAAGTTTGGTAAAAGTCTATCGTAAATAATACTATTTAAACTTGGTGCCAATCTTTCTCTTAGAGAACTTATATAAGTTAAGACGTATTGGTAGTCTGCACCATTAGAAACATGGTTGTCTACAAACACATCTGGATCTAATGCATGAAATATTTTAGCAAAAGTAAAAGAGTTGACCGCATCCATTTTTATAAAGTCTCTATTCAGATCTAAATTTTGAGCATTTCCCCGAAAACCATATTCGTTAGGTCCGTTTTGATTGGCTCTACTATTACTAGATCTATTGAGCATTCCACCAATATTGTATGCTGGAATAAAAGCAACCACAGGTAATTTTTTAATGCTTTTTTTATTATTTAAAAGATCATCTAACCAGATTAAACAAGCATTGATACCATCTGGCTCACCTGGATGAATAGCATTGTTAAATAAAATAGTGGTCTCTTCTCTTGCTTTTTTGAAGGTATTGGTAGAATCTTTTGCTCCATTTACAATACAGAGATAAATAGGCAAACCATAGTCTGATGGTCCCATATTGTAAAGTTCTATTTCACTATGTAAACTAGAAATTTTCTTAAGATGAGTAATTAATTCACTATAGGTTGGAGTGGTATTTCCGCTCCATTTTTCTTGGGAATTAACGTTAGAGAAAATTATTGTAAATAGTATAAGAAATATCCATCGATTCATAGAAGATGAAATTAAGGAGATTTTTGTGTTTATTAAATATCTACAAAAAAAATCAGCTTAAAAAACTTATTAAAGGCTTGTCATTTCTATAAAACTTGCCATTTTTTAAAACATACAGTTATATGTTTTTTGTTCCAGAAATTGAAAATCCATGAGATTGAAAGACATTAATAGTTGTTAAGTTTAATTAAAAAATATAAAATTAAATCTGATGGTTTGCCAAACTGTTCAAATTCTTTAATAACAGACTTTTTTCTAATTTACAAGTCAAGATTTTCTGCTTTGTTGTTAATTAAAGTAAATGCTATATTTTCAAAAAAAATACAATTATTTAAAACAGTTCTATTATTTCATTTCTGACTTTATTTCTTTAATTACATTTTTTTCTTCATTTGAAACCCCACCCGAAGCTTCAGCCATCTCATTTATTAAATCATTAACCACATTTGGAAGATCAGAGTGCTTTTCACACAATATTTTTAAAGATTGAACCATTTCGTTATGAAAATTAGACTCAGCCCAAATTAAAGAATTTAATAATCCAATTGATAGTTCATCTTTCTCATTAGCTGAAAGA
>CALKFX010000140.1 GCA_938084875.1 uncultured Flavobacteriales bacterium
AATTGCCAACCAGACATTTTATATTATTTATACTAACTTTTTTAACTTTTAATAGTATTGGGCAGAATTTAGAATCTAGATCTACAGATGTCAAAATTGAAAGGTTATTGTTTCTTATCGAACAAATGTACGTAGAGGAGGTAGATGAAAATAAATTACAAAGCGATTTAGTTTTAGGAATGTATAACTATCTAAGACCAATGGCACTTTACCAACCTGACTCTGTTTTTGAAATGCTAGGTATTACACCATCTGAAAAAACCTCAATAGGTTTTTCAATCAAATTCAAAAATGGAAAAATTCTTGTTGATAGCGTATTTAAAGGAAGTGGTGCAGATATATCAATGATTAAAAAAAATGATCAAGTTCTAGAAATTAATAACAATAATTTAAAAGAGATTTACTATTATTCTGAATTCAATGAGGTATTGTGCGGTGATAATAATTCTAAATGTGAAGTTAAATTAGTTAGAGAAAAAGACACCTTAGTGCTTGATGTTACTAGGAAAAGAATACCAAATTTAAGTATCATACCAATTCCAACAAATAAATCTAATTTAAAAAATACTATCCATAATTATTTTCAAGGAATTAAATTTTTCGATCTCATCTATCCTGATTCTGTTAATAATACCTTAATAACAGAACATGCAATAAGGTATATGCTCGAACAATTAGACCCGCACTCTACATACATTTCTTTAAAAGATATTCACGATATGAATGCACCATTAAAAGGGTCATTTACTGGAGTTGGAATTAGATTTCAAATATTTAAAGATACTATCCTAATTGTCCAAGCTATTCCTGGCGGGCCCTCAGAAAAAGTAGGTCTGATGGCTGGTGATAAAATAATTAAAATTAAAAATGAATTAGTTGCAGGCAATGGAATTAAAAATAAGGGAGTAAGAGATAGACTTCTTGGAGCAAAAGGTACAAAAGTTCAAATTGGGATAGTAAGAGGGAATAATAAAGATATTTTAGATTTTGAAATTACAAGGGATAAAATTCCAATTTATAGTGTAGATGCTTCTTACATGGTTAATAACAATACTGGATATATTAAACTCAATAATTTTTCTTCAACAAGTATAAATGAAATTAAAACTGCTGTATTCAAGTTAAAAAGTAAGGGAATGGAAAATCTTGTTCTAGATTTACAAAACAATGGAGGAGGATATCTAAAGACAGCTGTTGATCTATCTGATGAAATTTTACCAGGATATAGAAAAATTGTTTCTACTAAGGGGAGGAAATTTCCAGAAAAAACATATGCAGGAAATAAAACAGGGTTACTTGAAAAAGGAAAGGTTATTGTTTTAGTAAATGAAAGTAGTGCAAGTGCAAGTGAAATTGTAAGTGGTGCAATACAAGACTGGGATAGAGGACTAATTGTGGGAAGAAGAACATTCGGAAAAGGACTTGTTCAAAAACCAATTCAATTGCCAGACGGAACCCAAGTAAGAATTACAACATCTAAATATTATACACCAAGTGGGAGATGCATTCAGAAACCTTATAATAAAGGATCTATGGCCTACAGAAAAGAAAAGTATAGTAGATATAAATCCGGAGAATCTTTTAACAAAGACAGCATAAAAAACAACAAAAACGAAGAATTCTCTACACTTTTAAAAAATAGAATAGTGTATGGCGGGGGTGGTATTGTACCCGATTATTTCGTCCCACTGGACACAACTGGAACTAGCGATTATTTCAGCAAACTTATTAGAAAAGGAATATTTAATCAATTTGCATTGTATTGGGTAAATAAAAATAGAGTTTCACTGGAGAAAAAATATACAAATTTTGAAAAGTATAAGAAGGATTTTAACAGCAAAACTATAACTAATGAATTAATAAATTTTGCAAAAAAAGAAGGAGTAGAATTTGACAAGCTCCAATTTGAAGAATCTAAAAAAACCATTGAGATTAGACTTAAAGCAAATATTGCTCAAGATTTATTTGATTACAAAAGATTTTATGAAATAATCAATGAATTAAATGCTCCATTACAAAAATCTCTTGAAATTTTGAAAGATGACAAAGGGTTTATTAATTTAGCAAATTAAAATTTAGTTATGAAAGACAAGTCAAATATAGCAATTGCAATTTCTTTATGTGCATTTTTTATTTCTCTCTATAGTCTAAATTCAACAACTGATAAAGAGGATATTTTCACTAAATCACCAAATAAAACATACATATCTCCTGACCCTGAAGCCAAAAGAAATATAGATAATGTAGAAAAAAACATGCGAGAAAATCCATTTACTCCGACAATGGATGGCTCTTCAAAATTACCTAAAACAGCAATTAAATTCGCAACCGATCTTCACGAATTTGGAAATGTAGACGTTAATTCTGAGAATAAATACTCATTTACTTTTAAAAATTCTGGAAATGAACCTCTTAAAATCTCAAATGCGAAAGGATCATGTGGATGCACTGTCCCTAACTGGCCAAAAGAACCAATTCTTCCTGGAGAAAGTAGTAAAATTGATGTTGTTTTTAGACCATCTAAAGGTCAAGCCGGTAGCAAGCAAACCAAAACTGTTACGGTTTCTGCAAACACATCCCCTGAAAATACAATTCTAAAAATAACTGCTTTTGTTAATAAAACAGCTGAATAGTTTAATTAAATTTTTATTTGTCTTATTAGTCTTTGATTTACCGGCCCAAACAAACTGCATTTCCAACAATCTTCCATTCATTGCTGGTGAAGAAGTTATATATGATATTGAATATTTAATGAGCAAAACATGGGTTTCTGCTGGGAAAGTAAGGTTCAAAGTAGAAGATTCAACATATAAAAATCAACCATGTCTATATTTAGAAGGAAAAGGAAGGACCTTGAAAAACTATGACTGGTTTTTTAAAGTTAGGGATAAATATGCATCCTTTATTTCAAAAAAAACTTTATTGCCCCTTCACTTTACAAGAAGAGTGAGAGAAGGTGATTTCAAGCTAGATTATGAGTATGATTTTGACTATGATAGAAATCTAGCTTATATTTCAGATTACAAGAATAAAGAATATATTCAAGACACTTTAGATATAATAAATTGCAGTTTTGACATTATGAGCTCTGTTTATTTTTCTAGAGCCATAAACTTTACTACATACCAAAAAAACGATACTATCCCTTTAAATATAGTATTAGACAAACATGTATACGAAAACATAAATATTATTTACAAAGGGAAGAATAAGATAACTAATCAGAATAAAAAAACTATTGATTGCATCCACTTTCAAATTAACCTAATTGAAGGAACTATATTCAAAGCCAATGAGACTATGGATGTTTTTGTGAGTGACGATGCCAATAGAATCCCAATTTATGTAGAAGCTGAGATACTTGTGGGTTCTATTCGAGTCTACTCTAAAAATATAAAAGGAACCAAAGTGCCAATGACTTACTCATACTAATTCCTTCTTTCTACTTCAATTTTAATTAAGGAAAGTTCTCTACTTGTTTGTCCGGATACTGAAGTATTCTCCTTAGCTCTTCTTATAAGGTAAGGAATAACCTCTTTTACAGGGCCATAGGGAACATATTTAGCAACATTGTACCCTTCTTTTGAAAGATTAAAGCTTATATGGTCACTCATACCAAGAAGTTGGGCAAACCAAATTCTTGAGTCGTTGTTTTTTAAAGCCTTTTTTTTCATGAGATTAGTTAAATGTAAAACACTTTTTTCGTTGTGGGTCCCTACACAAAGACTTACAGTCTTAATATTTTCAATACAAAACTCTACAGCCTTAGTAAAGTCATTGTCGGTTGCTTGTTTGTCTTTTTGAATTGGGTCCGGATAGTTCTTTTTACTTGCTTGCTCTCGTTCTTTTTCCATATAGGCACCACGAACCAATTTTAGGCCTAGATTCTTGCCATTTGAATTACATCTTAAAATTAAATCTTTCATATATTGGAGTCGGTCGTGTCGGTAAAGCTGTATAGTATTATACACAATAGGAAATTCATTATTGTATTTAAAAATCATACTTTCTACCACTTTATCAATATAATCTTGGTACCAACTGTCTTCGGCATCTATAAAAACAGGAACTCTATTTTCAAATGCAACTTTACAAATCTCATCCACTCTATTAGTAACCAAATTTAATTCTACGAGCTCTTTGTCTTCTAGATTTTTAAAATCTAGACTTGCTTTTTCAATTAAGGATGATTTGCCTAGACCAGTAATTTTAAAAACTGTAAATGGGATTTTGCTGTTCTTTGATGAAAAAAGAATAGTTTGAATAATTTCTTCTTTTGTTTTTTCAAAATCAGACTCGTTTTCTTTTCCCTCCACTGAATAGTCTAAAATAGTACCTATTCCAAATTCATAAAGTTCATTAATTTTCTTCGAACAATCTTGAATATTCTCTCCTCCACAAAATTGATTAAAAATGGTCATTTTTATAAGTTTCTTAATGGGTATTCTTAAAAAGAATGAAATTTTTAATAATAAACTTCCAATTTTAACTAAATAAGAATGTTGGAGGATTGAAAAAAGATAATATGATTTTCTTAGCTCCCAGTTGGACTTATGTGCAAATACAGCTTTAGTATCATCAAAATTTATCATAACAGCTTTTTATTCTCTGCCATATCATTTAAAATTTTTGATAGGTTTTTTGTAAGGTTTCTTCTTGAATAATTTAAATAATTATTATTTTCAAATATAAATTCATTTGTCATATAAGTTTCTATAAAATCATATATACCATTTTCATCTGAATAATCAAATGTTTTTCCCGCTCTGCATTCCTTAATAATTTTAGCAGCATCGCCATCGGTTGGACCAATACATAAAATTGGCTTTCTAGCTCCTAAATATTCGAAAAGTTTTCCAGTTAAAATTCCTTTATTATTAGGTATTTTAGGAATAACTAAAAGGAGCATATCACTAGCTAGTAAAAGATTAATGGATTCTTTGTGTTTCACATGATTATTAAAACTAGCAATTTCATTAAGTAAATGCTTGGTTGGTTCGTCAGCTTTACCAGTAAACTCAAGATTAATATGGAGATTGGAAATTGACTTTTTAATGGATTCTAAAGGATAATCCTTGGTAATAGTTCCAACATAGGAAAGTAAAAATTTACTGTTTTTATTTTTTGATGAGACTAAAAAATCATCCTCGTCAAATCCGTTCGGAATTACATGAATTTTGGATTCTTGAACTATATTAGATTTATTAATTAATAGATGTTTGATAGAATCACTAACTACAACTACTTTATCGGATTTTTCAATGACTCTTTTTTCGTAATTTAAATCTTTTCGCTTTGCCCATTTTGTATGAAGCATGGATTTATAATAATATATATCTGTCCAAGGA
>CALKFX010000141.1 GCA_938084875.1 uncultured Flavobacteriales bacterium
ACTGTGGTTTAATAAATCTTTCAGCAACTGGAACTGCAGGAAATAATTATTCTTTTCAAGTAGGATCTAATGTAGACAGTCTTGTTGCAGCAGGTGTAATTTCATCCAACAATGTTCAACATAGATGGAGAGCCTATCATTACAATAATTTTCAGGACTTAATTAATCAAGCTATGGACACTTCTTCTACATGTATTAATTGTTTATGGAGTAGTACTTTATCAGAAGACACTTATATGTCGAATACGATGATGGACACACTTACAATGATGTTGAATATGACCATTTTAGATAATGTTACATGCCTAACAATATTTGGTGTTTCTTTTATTCCTTCAAACAATAATATTTCTAATGGAGGTTTTTCTTATGTTCAAATGAATCAATCAACAGGGATTCCAACCTTAAATGACCAAGAAAAAGTTTTATATAAGACTTTAAATTTATTAGGTCAAGAAGTAAATAGTGATGAAGTAAATAATCAAATTATAATTTACTTATATAACGACGGGACCTCTAAAAATAAGTATGTTTCTAAATTAAAAGATTAAGTACCAGCAAATGGACTCCCAAAAATTCCAACTGCTAATTCAACCCAAATCATAATAAATAAAACCCCAATTAGTAATACTAGCCAAAGTCTTTTTTTATTGCTCTGAACTTTTCTAAATATTATTTCTACCACTAAAATCAGTACAATAATTAAAATTCCAGCAACAATAAAATCAAAAAGCCCCCAATTTATTTCACTAGATAATTGCATTCCAATTAAGGGTATTAATAATATAATTAACCCAAAAATTAATAAGTAGGTGATTCTTTTATTGCTATTCAAAATGAGTTTTTATAAATAACTAAGCCAAGCTTTGTCTTTGTTTTTTTGTTTGTAGTTACTAAACTTTTTACAAAATGGATAAAGTATTATTACAATAGCAATCCAAATAAAGTGAACTATCCATAAATTAAATCCAAATCCTTTTAAAAGTGGTGATTGTGTTACCCATCCTTTAATTATCAAGCTTTCCCATCCAAAGCCAGTTATCCATGCAGTTATCAAAGCCAATAAATGAATTAGATATATATGTAGTATGTAATAGAAAAACGGAACCTTTCCAAAGACACTAATTATATTAATAATTTTTCCTTTTAAGTTTTCAGTTATTGATAGAATTAAAAATATAGGCCCCAAAGTCATTAGTAAATATGAAATTGATGGAGGGTATTTTGCAGGATTGAAAAATGAAAAAGTAGTTTGAATAGCTAAATCATAGCTTTTCCAATTATTTAAATTCCCATAACCGTTAAGGAACCTCACAATTAAAAACATAACTATGGAAGAAAGACCAATTATGAAGAATATTTTCTTTCTTTTTTCAGCTGAGAAATTTCTGTCATAAAATGAACCAAAATAATAGCCTATTGACATTACCCCGATCCAAGGTATTATTGGATAACCTACCAATAACTTCCTTCCACTTTGTAAATCTATAAAGTTAAATTCATGGATAATAGACCAGAAAATATCATTTCCAAAATGAAAAGAGTCTAATAAGTTATGCCCGAAAATCAATAAAAGACTAAATATTAAAATATATTTTAGCCTAAGATGTATAATAGCAGCAAGAAAAATCATACTTATTCCAAGAGACCATATAACAAAAAGACCAAAAGTTTGAAAATGAATGTCAAAAAACCAGGAGAAGTTTACCACTGTAAGCTCTATAAATATTAGCCAAATCCCTCTTTTTAATAAGAAAAATGAAAGCTCTTTCTTACTTTTTCTAATGCCAATTAGATAAGCAGAAACCCCTGCTAAAAGGCTAAAAGTAGGCGCACAGTAGTGGGTGATCCATCTAGTTAAATATAGTCCTAAATTGGTTTTTTCAGGATCGGTTGGTTCGAAGAAAAAAGCATCAAAATGAAAATAATCTCTTACGTGGTCTAAGGCCATAATTATCATAATGGCACCCTTTAATAAATCTAAAGAAGCTATTCTATTACTTTTTAAAGTTTTAACATTCATAGGATTTATTGTTTTTAATTATTTTTTATTGTCTTTTTAAAAAGTTCTTTAATATCACCCACTAATTCTAAACCTGTAGTTTTAGAACTGTCTTCAAAAAGTACATTTTTATTTTCATCCAATAATTTTACTTTTAAATCTGCATCAATTCCTTCTGAAATGCGTCTATTCATATTTCCATTAACAGGAGCTTTAAGCATTCCAGAGCTTTTTTTTACAGTTTGAATTTCTAATATTTCATCTTTTAAAACAATATTAAGGTTTAAACTATTTTCTTCATATTTTTCTAACTTTACTTTGGCTTTGGAGTAGGTTCCAAATCGAATCATTTTGTTATTTAAATAATAGAACCCCAAAAAGCCAGTAAAAGAAAAACCTAGCCATGGAATTTTAGCTACTGAAAGCATAATAGAAGAATTGCTATTTTTAAAATTATTAGTCTGAATCCATATCCAGGAAGAAGGCATAGATTTTCCCCAGTCTTTTTCTATATATCCTTTTCCACTGTCAAAACTGAAGCTTCTATTATTTACTTTAATTTCTCCAATTAAATCATGATTTAGACTTACAACTCCATGATAACATTCCATAAACGGGACTTTGTAGTACCATCCCATTATTTTTTGTTTTTTTTTACTTCTTTCAGCTCTTAATTCGATAATGTTGTTCATGTAAATTTTTCCAATTACAGACAAATCATCTCCCTGAATATCTAAAATTAAGCTGTCTTTGGAAAAAAAATTGTTTCCTATTTTAACTAAAAAATCATCTATTGAATAATAGAAGTCTTCTATAGGATAACTTATATATTCTGTTTTGGCAGTTTTTCCATCAATGATTTGAATAAAAGCATGTTTGGTAGAACCATCTTCAGAAATTGAAATACCAGGAATGACACTTAAAATTGACAGTTCATCTTGAGAGACCATTTTAAAATACCAACCTTCAAAATATTTTTTTGTTTTTTTGTTCCCTTGAAACATTGAAGAGTTCTTACTCTTCTTGGCTTTGTAAGCTTGAACTTTGGGATAGTCAACAAACTTTACAAGACTGCTTTTATTTTGTGAAAGAAAAGTCAAAATATTTCCTAAAAACATTAAAATTAAAAGCCATTTATTTATTTTCAATTGGAGATTGTTTTATTAGAATAAGTAATTATAACAAATAATAACCATATAGTTATATTTACTCAAAGTTATATAATGAACACATTTGAAATCAAATACCAAGGAAATTTAAGAACTACTGCAACTCATTTAGATTCTGGTTCTGAAATTAATACCGATGCTCCAAAAGACAATCATGGGTTAGGGGAGGCCTTTTCTCCAACGGATATGGTATGTTCTGCTTTGGCAAGTTGTATCTTGACTATAATGGCTATTGCAGTCGAGAAAAATGGAATTAACATTAATGGCACTAATGCAATTGTAAAGAAAACCATGGGTAACAACCCAAGAAGAATTTCTAAGATTGATATAGAGTTGACTTTTCCGATGGATTACGATGAAAAAACCAAGGTGATATTAGAAAGAGCTGCTCACAATTGCCCTGTTCACCATACTTTATCCAATGAAGTAGAAAAAAATATCAACTTTATTTATCCATTGAATTAGTGGCTCACCATAATTTTACTAGAAGACCTTATGTTATTTGCATCTGTAAATGAAAT
>CALKFX010000142.1 GCA_938084875.1 uncultured Flavobacteriales bacterium
GGTCAGACAGTCTATGAAAATAGTTTTTCTGCCATAGTGGAAAGAGTTTTTATAAATATACCAAGCCTCTCAAAAGGAGTTTATAATTTGTCTGTTTTTATAAATAACAAGACAGTGGTTAAGAAATTCAGTATAGTTGAATAGTAGCTAATTACTCTAAGACACCATGAATGATTTTTCTTTGGTTCTTAGAGTTTTTATTGTCCTCTGCTTCCTTAACAAGAGTAGCTTTCTCTACTTTCGGTGCAGGAATAAAAGAACACAACTCCTTAGCAATTGAAGAAATATAATCTCTTTTTATTTTATTTATACTGTATACATCTTCTGGCATTTGAACCCTAATAACTCCTGCATCTACCTCTTTACCTCTTTGATTAAAAACTGTGTAATGGGTACTTATTTGTCTTTTTTTAAGATATATATTTTCTGGGCTAGAGAATGCTCTCCCAATATGAAATTCGTTCACGAAAATATAGTAATTGGTTCTGTACTTATTCCTTAGTTCTTCCAATAGATTTGGATTTTGAATAATAACATTCATAAATCTTTCTTCGGTATAATTGGAAGTATGGATTTCTCCATTATTTAAATTCCCTCTATCGTATTTTGCTTTTTCATGATGTTGGTTTGTCTGGTGAACAAATTTATTTAACTTTTCTTTTATTAAATCAGTTTTTTTAATTTCCAACTCAACGGTATCTTTAGATTTCACTTTTTCGTATTTTAAACCAATACTGTTATATATATAATTTAATATCTGAGAGTTAGAATCTTTGTGGTGTTCTAAAGAGATTGCAGGTGTTTTATTGCTAATCGAGAGAAGGATTTGCTCAGAAATTCCTTTTTTCATCTCCTCTTTTATGGCTGAATAATTTAGCTTATTGTATTCTGCAATTTCATTATCAATAGCTGAGGCATACATTTTATTCTCAAAAGGGATTATTAAAATTTTATTGTCTTTATCTTGTTTGTAAACTTCAAACTGGTCGTATTCAGGAACGCTTTGTCCCCAAGAACTAAAGAAGCTAAAGAGAAAAAATAAAGAGAAATAAATATTTTTAACCATTTCTTTTTGTTTACACAAAAGTAGACGGTTAGCAACCAGAAAATCTTTTATACATCAAAAGATTATGACCAAAGGGATGTTTAAAAGTAATAATTTAGCCACTAATGTACCTGTATAGATCCATTCCATTGGCATAAATTAGCAAAGAAAATAGCAATACCATTCCCACCACTTGAGCTCTCGTTAAAAACTGGTCACTAGGTGGCTTACCAGCTATCATTTCATAAATTAAAAACATTACATGTCCCCCATCTAAAGCAGGTATTGGAAGAATATTCATGAATGCCAAGATTATGGAGAGTAAAGCAGTCATGGCCCAAAACCTTTGCCAATCCCATTCATTTGCAAACATACTGCCGATAGATCCAAATCCACCAATTTGCTTTGCTCCCTCTTTATTGAAAATTAAGGAAAGAGATTTCACATAACTCGTTAAGGTTTTTGTACCATTTTTAATTCCATTTGGAATAGCTTCTAAAAAAGAATATTCATTAAATTCATAAATTGTTTTACCCAATTTTTGATATATCACATACCCAATAATACCATCTTCATTGGTATTTACTTTAATATTTTTTAATGAATCTTTTCTATAAAAAGAAATTTCAACTTCTTGGGATCTATATTTCTCAAGTTCGTTTCTAAAGTCTCTAAAAAAGGGGGTGCTTAATCCATTAATTCCAACAATACTATCTCCTACATTAAAACCTGCATTCATGGCATTATTGCCAGCTACAAGTGAATCTATTGTGTTGTATATTCTTAAGTCATTAAAAATCCTTCCCCCTTTATTTTTAAGTAACTCACTTACAATATTTTCTGAGAGAGTTAAAGAAATAATTTCTCCATTTCTTTTAATTTTTATATTCCTTTCACCATCAATTAAAATTCTTTTTTCTGCAGTTCCGAATTCTATAACTTTTTCTCCACCAACTTCAACAATTAAATCACCCTCTTGAAATCCATACGATTCAAAAACAGGGCTACTTAAATGTGCTCCATATGGAATCTTATCATTTGATATATATCCATCTCCCCAGACAAAAAGCATCATTATATAAATAAAATATCCAAGGATTAAGTTTACAGTTACTCCTCCAACCATAATAATTAATCTTTGCCAGGTTGGTTTAGATCTAAATTCCCATTCTTCTGGCTTTTTATTTAGCTGCTCCTTATCCAAACTTTCATCAATCATCCCAGCTATTTTAACATAGCCCCCTAACGGCAATATTCCAATACCATATTCAGTATCTCCAAACCTTTTTTTGAAAAGAGAAAATGGCCAATCAAAAAACAGATAAAACTTTTCAACTTTCGTTTTAAATAATTTTGCAGGAATAAAATGTCCAAGTTCATGAAGTACAATCAGTAACGAGAGACTCATTATGAATTGAGATATTTGAATTATTGTTTCCATTAAAATTGAAATTAGTCGGCAAATATATATTAATTATGAATGGTGGATATGTTTAGCTTGAAAAATAAGACCAAAAAAAAGCCCCAAAAGGGGCTTTTAATATTATTAAATGGAAGAAATTATCTTAAAATAATTTTTTCTGTTTTAATTTGATTGTCATTAGAAATTTCTGCATAATAAATTCCTTTAGCATAAGATCTTAAATCCATTGTGAAAGTAAATCTATTAGGACTAACTCTCTCCATCAACTTTCCATTATTATCAAAAATAGAAATTGATTTAATATTGGTAGATGAATTGAAAGAGATAAAATCGCTTGTTGGATTTGGAAAAACATTTACAGATATTTTTTCACTTTGAATTCCCATGGTATTTCCAGGAAGCATCAACGTGTTTACAATTCTTGGACAAAAGAATCCAAGAGTTGAATCTATATAAGCATTTGCTTTTGCGATACTTACATTAGGATTTGTTGCAAGACTGCTCATGTATGCATCAGTTCCCACACTTGCAGGAAGGCCTTGACCTACAGCTAATGCAATTGTAGTTAGAGAGTCAAAATACTGCCATGGAGCACCTTCACCAGGGTTTCCAGTAACAAATGGAAATAAGTTGTCAGCAGAAGGACCAATAGTGTCACCACTAAAATCTAAAGTTCCAACAATGCTATTTGAAGCAGCTTTAGCAGCTAAAGTATAAGCATCAAATAGATTTGGTATCGCATCGTTGTTTCCTAACATATTTGCCTTTGCAACTACATCGTGAGACCCACTAATGCTTGAAACAATATTAATTCCAGAAACAGAAAGATTTCCAGTAGTAAATCTTGCAATTGCATCTAAGTTTCCATGAACTGCAGCAATTGGTTTGTCTCCAGCTTCTAGCCAAGAAAGATCGCCAATAGCACCACCCATATTTAATACCATATCGTGTTCACTTGAATAACCAGCATTACTTGGAGTATTGTAAGCGGGGTTTCCGCCATATCCAAACCAGTCACCCATAACTGCAGTGTCTATCAAAGGCAAAGCAGTTACTGGATCAAGAAATTTAGGTAATTGGATTTCAGCTAATTTGTCAACGGAGTTTAAACAAGTAGCAATCCATCCACCAGTTCCTTCACCAACAATGATAATTCTTGAAGTGTCAATTCCGTAGGTATTGCCATTTTCATAATCCATTCTCATAAATCTGATAGCAGCTTTTACGTCCTGAATTCCTCTGTAAGCAGCCTTCATTAAACTAGCAGCTCTTTCCGGCTCAGTTGGTAATGCAGGATTCCACCCAGCTCTATATTCTGTATTTGCTACTACATAACCTCTTGCAGCATATTGATTGCAAAAAACTTGAGTAGCATAATCAAAAGTTCTTGACCCAGTCGCATTCCCATTTCTAATAATTGGAGCAAATGTTCCAGTATGTAGATAAATTATTAATGGTCTTTCTGAAACTGTATCTCCAGAAGGTTGAAAAATATCCATTTCCAAAGCTGGCATTGTAAATAAGATGGGTGTAGGAGGAATTGTAGTTGTATCCAGCCCAATAGGAACGGTAGCTCCTGTTGCAACTGGCAAAGCCTCGCCTAGTAGTACAGATTGGTTTACTGCATATACTATATTATTGGTAGTGTCTATTGAAGGAAACACTGGATCTAAATATCTTGTTTGTCCAATAGAAATAGAGGAACAAATAAAAGTCAAAACAAATAGAAAGCTAAAAGTAATTTTTTTCATAAGGTTGATTTAGTGAATAATTTGAGTACAATTTACGTAAAAATTAAATAATAGTAAATTTTAGATATTAAAAATAGATTGTTAGTCTTTAAAATCGAAAAGCAATGACATGTAAATCATTCTTCCTACGTACGGCCCACCATAGACTTGAAGAACCTCATTATTTAAAATATTTGACCCTCCTACTTTTATAGAAAGATTTTGTTTGTTTAAGTTTTTGGTCATTTGAAAATCTAATAAACCGTAGCTTGGCACATAGCCTGTAAACTGAGGAGAACCTTCGAACTCAAATCCTTTTACCCATTTATAATTTAGGTTAAAGGACATTTTTTTTAATAGAGATTTATCGAATATTTTAAGATCAATTTCTTTTCCAGAAATCCCAACGTTAAACTTATGTTCTGGAGTATTGTATGCAGGGATAATAGGATCGTCATTTTGTTTATTTAACACATTCCAAGAATAGTTCCCGTTAATAGTATATTGATTGTCTATATAATAATTTAATCCAGTTGAAAAACCTTGGGTGGTGATAATTTTTTCAGAGTTGGTAGCAACTCTGTAGACATCTAAAACTTCTAGCCCAATTGGATCTACAAAAATTTTGGCACCATTGATAAACCCAATAAAGTTGGTATACCAGTTGTAGTAGTAGTTGGCATCAATAAATAACTTGCCGCCAAGGGCTCCTCTATATCCAAATTCCAAACATTTCACTTCTTCTGGACGAATTGGGTCTAAGTTGAAACTAACCAATGAATCTAAATTTCTTCCAGATGTAGAGTAAGACCAAATAGACTCCAATGTATAAAGATTTTGATAGCCATTAATATTTCCGACAAGTTTTGCTCTACCAATATTATAATATTGGTATTGGTTCAATAGTGTTGGGTTTCTTATAGCAGAAGTAAAGGTAGATCGTATAGTATGGTATTCGTTAATATTATAAATCCCCGAAATTGCCTGTGTTGGTATAATATTGAAATTTTGGTTTTTATCTAACCTCATAGATCCTTTTAAAATTAATTGATCCCTTAAAAAGCTTTTTTCAAGTCCAAGATATCCTCCAACTTCTTTGTTGACAATTTTGTTAATTATGGTTTCCCCACTAGAACTTATAGAGTTGGTGTCACTAAATAAAGAACCTCCAGATTTTGGAGTGTAAATTCTAAAGTTGCTGCCAAGAGTAATTTTTCCAAAGTCATTTTTCCAAATTTTTTCTCCATGTCCGTGATACAGTGCAGATTGATCTACTATTTTAGACCCACCATCAAGAACTGATGCAGTAGAAATAATTTCGTTAAATAAAGAGTCAAATCTGTCAGTTCCAACTTCATAAAAAGAAGTCACTCCCATATTTGGATGTGAATTGTTGGAATTATTAGCAGTTTGTTCATGCCAAGTAACTAGAGAATCCATTGGAATATTATCAATGACATTGAAAATATCTGTAAAATTAACTGGATAAGCTACTCCATTAATAAAAGCAGGCTGCCAATTTACAGATGGATCTAATCTTTCTACTTTTGGAGAAATATTATCTCTCCAATAAGTTTTGTATAATTCGTGGTAGTCAACATCAGATGCTGCAGCATTCTGCAATTGAAAAGCAGTTAAAACGGCGTCGTAGCTATCTCCTGCGTTTTCATGAGTTGCATAAAGCCTAATGAAAAAATCATTGTCTTTTTTAAGCTCTAGCTTATTTTGGAAAAATCTAATATTTTTTAAACTAAAACGGTTGTCACCTTGATAAACTGTAGTTCCTGTAGAAAAATTAGAAGAGGAAAAGAGCTCCATAGAATTGTCAAACAAGTAATGCATTCCAAAACTTGTTTTAAGATTTTCTGTGCCGTAGTCAACCAAATCTTGTTCCCAATACCCTTTTCTGTGCCATCTTTCAAGCCCGGGATAGGCCATTATACTAGCAGTATCGGCTTCACCGTCCAACCCATATACCATTTGATTTAATATTGGACTTAGGTTTTCATCTCCATACCTATTTACAGCATCGTAACCCCCAGGATTACTTTCATTGGTTTCTAAATCTGCAACACTTGCAGAATTGTCTGCTACCCAATCGTCGGCATTCATGTAATAGATATTAAACTTGTATGCAAACCTATCTTTTCCTTTTTTATCTTTTATTACCTTGGCATATCTTACTGCGTATTCGTTTAAAAAACGTTCTCCTAGCTTAATACTTGCAGAAAATCCAGGAAATAAAAATGGATTTTTAGTCTCCATACTTATAACACCATTGAATGCATTAGGGCCGTAAAAAGCAGAACTTGCCCCAGAAATAATTTCTACCTTCATTAAGTCTAATTCAGAGGCACCAAGGAAGTTTCCTAGAGCGAAATTTAGTCCTGGTGATGCGTTGTCAACACCATCAATTATCTGTAGTGACCTAACAGGGGATGTACTATTAAACCCTCTTGTATTTATCACTCTAAAACCTAAACTTGCTGAGGTCATATCAACACCCTTCATATGGCTTAGACCTTCATAAAAATTGGTTGCAGAAGTTTGCTTAATATCATTAATATCCATGGATTCAATACTTAAAGGTGATTCTTTAAGTTTTTTACTTATCCCAGAGATTACTTCAACTGCCTTAAGTTGTAAATCTTTGCTTTTCAAACCAATTTTTAATCTTTGATTGTCTATCAAATCAAAAACTATAGAATCGTATCCGATGTAGGAAACTTCGATACTAAATGGCAAAGGAATATTTGTTTTAATTTCAAAATCACCATTGAAATCCGTTACACATCCATAGCTGGAATTCACTATTTTAACAGATGCACCAATAAGTTCTTCATTAGTTTCCACATCTATTATTTTTCCGTTAATAATTGTTTGAGAAAAACCACTAGGCACTAAAAAATTAGCCATTAAAAATAGAATGTATGTATGTCTAATCATTTGTGTAATAAATGCCATAAATGACGAAATTATAAATTAATTCCATAATTAGAATTATAATTGAATATATATACTGTACATAAAAATAGATAAGGGACTGATTTAATGGAGATTTCATAAGAATTTGAAAAGAGTTATATTTGCATAAAAAATAATTATGTTAAAAGCAGTTATTGAAAAAGCATTAAATAAGCAAATTGAGTTAGAAGCATCTTCATCCCAATTCTACTTATCTATGGCTTCTTGGACAGAAACGAAGGGGCTGAGTGGTTCATCTTCCTTTTTATACCAACACAGCGATGAAGAGAGACAACACATGTTGAAACTGGTAAAATTCATTAATGAAAGAGGAGGGAAGGCCCTGATACCAGCATTAATTCAGCCGCCAAAAACTTTTAAATCTTTGACCCATGTTTTTGAATCTTTGCTAGAACATGAGTTAAACGTTACTGAAAGCATAAATAATATTGTTGGACTTTGTCTAGACGAAAAAGATTTTACAACCCATAATTTTATGCAGTGGTATGTTGCAGAGCAATTAGAAGAAGAAGCCTTGGCAAGGACCATCATTGATAGACTTAACATGATTGGCAACGACAAAGCAGGACTCTATCTTTTTGATAGAGATTTAACTAATGAAATGCCTCAGGAGCCACAACTCTAATAAGGTTTATGATTCGCAGAGTATTTTTCATATCCCTATCCTTTTTTCTATTTTTTTTTCAAAAACATGATATAATATCTCAATATAGAGATCCTTTTACTGAAAAAAGAATTGGTAATAACATAAAAAAGAGAAATAAAATTGGATTGATTTATGCAACAAAGTCTATGTTTTCTAAAAAACAAAAGGACTCATTTGTTAATGTTAAAAGAAACAATGGTATAATTGGTTTAGACCACGATCCTTTTAAGCTCAAAGGCAATAGGTTTTATAAGCCTACTGGAATTGAGGAGGATAGCTTTACTACCAAACATAGGAAAATGGCCTACAGTAATAAATACGACAAAGAAAGTTTAAAGAAAAAAGCTCTTGTGAGTAGGAAAAAATACATGAGAAAAAAAATGAAATAACAATAAGTTTTCATGAGTCTAGAATTCTTTACTATTTTTACATTATATTTATAAAGTGTCTAGCAGATTAAAAATATCCCTTTTATTAGGATTTATTATCCTTTTATCTTCCTCAAGTATTGTTTCCCAGCCTGATGTTAATAAAGAGTCAAGAATGAAACTTCAGGGTATATACCTCTACTCTTTCGCGAAAAATGTGTATTGGCCTAGCGCTTACAGTACTGGTGATTTTATAATTGGGATCTACGGAAGTAAAGATTTATTTGATCAGCTCAACACTAACTTCAAGGGGAAAATGACGGGTAGTCAGAAAATAGTATTTGACTTTTATGAGTCCACTTCTGATATTTCTGATTGCCATATGCTCTTCATAGCTAAACAAGAAACGAGTACGATTTCAAAGGTTAAAAAAGTCTTGGACGAAAAAACCTTGTTAGTTACAGAGCTTAAAGACATATCTAATTCTAGCAGTTCTATGATTAACTTTGTTTATGTACAAAGTAGACTTAAGTTCCAATTAAATAAATCTGAAGCCGAAAAAAACAATTTTAAAATAGGACAAACTTTAACTAAATTAGCTTATTCAACAATATGAGTTTCTTTAAAAACATATTATCAGCTGTTTTGATATTTGGTGTTTTTTCCAATATGGTCTCTCAATCTACTTATTGCCCTGAGAAAATGCTTTTACTTCAAAAATATAAGTCAAAAGCATATGAAAATGCTAGAGGATATATTGACACAGTTTTGTCTCAATGTCCAGATCAAAACCAAGACCCTTATTTTTGGCATGTTTGTGGTTTCATAAACAAAGACATCTTTGAATTTATTGAAAACAAAGTACCTGGGGCCGTGTCAATGGCTAATGCTGCCGACTGTTTTATAAAGTCTTTAAATTTGGATGTAGAGAAAAAGTATTTTGATTTAAATAATAAATTACTGGATTACTTTTCAACGTTTTATTACAACGATGCAGTCAAAATTCTTCAAAAGTTTGATGTAAAAAATCAAGACAATGCTATAGCCTATTATAATTCCTTTAAGAAACTTAAAAGAATAGCTCATCCAGATTATGACTTCAGTGATAAAGATGTAGATTTTTATTTTGGTATTGGAATGCTTTACAAAATGAGGTACGAAAAGGATAAAGCCAATAGTAAAAGTCTGTTAGATTCTTGCATAAACTACTTTAATAAGTCCTTAGCAATTGATCCACATCAATATTCTTCTAATTATAATCTAGGCATTTTGTACCATAACCTTGGTGTTGATATTATTATGGAAGAATTAGATATTGATGCAGATTTAGAAATGGTAATATTAATGCAGGAACAAGCGGTTGAATATTTTTCTAAATCACTTCCTTATCTTAAGAAAGTATACCAGATGAAACCTCAAGAAGTTTCTATTGTTCAAGGGATTGCAGCAGTTTACTACAGCTTGAATGATATGGAGAAGCATGTAGAATATATGAATCTTCTTAAAGAGTTAGAGTCAAAATCAGGAGAATAAATCAATTATTATATTTTGAGATTTACCGTAGGAAAAAAAATAGGTGGAGGATTTAGTGTTGTTGTAATTTTATTACTCGTTGTATTCCTGTATACTTTTTCTGTAGTTAATATAGCTATTAAATCCAACGACAAGTTTTTAAAAGTCGATCAACCCTCCCTGTTTTTAATCAACCAGTTAAAAGAAGACTTAGCCCAAACCCACACCTACATGCAGCAATGGGTAATTGAAGAATCTAGACCTGATGAACAATGGAAAATTGAAGCAGAAATTTTACTTGATAAAACTTTAAAATCTGATTTAGATACTCTAGAAAAACTTTCTTTAAAATGGATCTCTACGAGAGACTCTCTTGACATCGGGCTGAATGAGTTTAAAAATATTTCTTCGGATGTTTCCTTCCTGATTGAAAATTACAATTTGGAAGTCAGAAATGTTTTTGTTGATGTGGACAGTTATCAAGATGAAGCATTGAAGTTCAACGCTGACTTTATGTTTGAAGAGATAAGCGCTAGCTATGAAATCTTATTAGAGGAGATTAATAAGTTAAGTGAAATAAGAAAGCATATTGCAGATGCTCAGCAGATTAAAACTAATGACAGGTTCTCTAGCCTAATTAACAGTATCATATTTATATCTATAATAATAGTTATTGGCACAATAGCTATAGCGATATTTACCACTATAAGTATCACCCAGCCAGTACAAAGACTTAAGTCAATACTTCTAGGTTTAGGGAAAGGAATTTTCCCTGAAAGTCAGTTAAAGCCAAGCAATGACGAGATAGGAGAGATGTCTGAAGCTATGAATAGTTTAGTAAGTGGTTTAACAGAGACTACTCAATTTGCGCACGAAATTGGACAAAGTAATTTTAACTATGAATACCAACCACTTAGTGATGAGGATGTATTAGGTCATGCACTACTAAAAATGAAGGACGATCTTGCAGAAACGGAAAGAATTTTGGAGCAAAAAGTAAAAGAAAGAACAGAAGAGGTAGTAAAGCAAAAAGATGAAATTGATTCTCAAAGATCTAAACTTGAAGAACTATATACAGACGTTACTGATAGTATACGATATGCAAAAAGACTACAGGACTCTATTCTTCCTCCAGAAAAGTTGGTTAAAAAATATTTCCCATCTTCATTCGTATTGTTTAAACCAAAGGATATAGTTTCTGGTGATTTTTACTGGGTTGGTAAGCAAAGAAATGAATATATGTTTGCAGCAGTGGATTGTACTGGTCATGGTGTTCCTGGGGCTTTTATGAGTCTGGTTGGGTCAAATGGATTAAGTAGTGCTTTTAATGAACATAAACTAACCAAACCAGGTCTTATTTTAGATGATTTAAATAAATACGCAAACGATTCATTAAATAAAAGTAACGACGATTCTATAAGAGATGGAATGGACATTACGCTTTGTTCTATTAATTTTGAAGAAATGAAATTAAGATTTGCTGGGGCCAACAACCCAGTATATTTAGTAAGAGATGGTGAACTAGAGATTTATAAGACCAACAGATTTGCCATAGGGTCCTTTACTTATGGAGAACATAATTATGAGAATTTTGAGGTAGATTTAAAAAAAGGGGATAAAATATATATTTTTTCTGATGGTTATCCAGATCAGTTTGGAGGGCCAAGAGGCAAGAAATTCATGTATAAAAAGTTTAAAGAACTTTTAGTTGAGACAGTTAATGACTCCATGGAAACCCAAAAAAAGTTATTAGAAGATAGACTGGCAGAATGGATGGGGGAAGAGCACGAACAGGTAGATGATATAGTAATATTTGCGGTCGAAATTGATTAATTTAATATGCTTTACACAGCATCTATTTTCAACAAATTCTCATTTTTTCATATTTTCAGTTCTTTAAATACTCTAGAATACTATTTCCCATTTATCATTTTATGTTTATTAATTCTAATAATAGGATATATAATTAGATTAAAACAAATAAAGTCCACCAAAAGAAAATTAGCCTTTTTGGTAGAAAAAAGAACAAAGATAATATCTAAACAAAAAGATCAGATTGCAGAACAAAATAGACTCGTTAAGCTTGAACGAGATAAATCTGATGAATTACTATCCAATGTCCTTCCTCAAAATATTGTAGAGGAATTAAAGTCTAAAGGGAATGCAGATATTAAATCCTATAAAAATGTTTCTGTGATTTTTGTAGATATAGTTGGGTTTACTAAAATTGCTGAGGGCAACAAGCCTACTTACTTAGTTAATAAATTAAACAAATTATTCTCTGAATTTGATTCAATTAGTGAAAAATACAATTTAGAAAAAATTAAGACTATTGGAGACGCTTACTTAGCAGTTGGAGGTTTTGGAGACCATCCAGAATTGAGTTCTATAAACTGTGTTTCTGCAGCTTTAGAGATACAATCATTAATGAATAAGTTAAAGGAAACAGCAGTTTCTAAAAAGGAGGAATTTTGGGAAGTAAGAATTGGAATTCATAATGGAGATGTTATTGCGGGCGTTCTTGGGACCAAGAGAATAGCCTATGATATTTTTGGTAATACTGTTAATATTGCTAAAAGAATTGAAAGTAATTCAGAGCCTTGGAAAGTAAATATTTCTGAATCTACCTATAAAGTAGTTAAGACTTTTTTCAATTGTTCTTCCAGAGGTAAAATACCCACTAAAAATACTGGAGATATACATATGTTCTATGTTAGTGGAATTGACCCTGCTTTTTCTTCTTTAAATTCTTTTAGTTCTAGTAGTTGGTTTAGAAATTATAAGGATTTCTCTGCAAAATCTAAAATTGACTACTATGGATTAGAAGAATATGCGTTTAAATTTCTAACAAAAAAATTGGCAAAAAATCTATTTTATCACGGCCCACACCATACAGAGGATGTTTTAAATGCGGTAGAAAAAATTGCATTTAATGAAAAAGTTAGCCCAGAAGACTTTATCTTACTAAGAGCTGCTGTTCTATTTCATGACTTTGGCTACATAGATAAATACTTAGATAATGAAACAATTGGGGCAGATTATGCACGTGAAATACTCCCTAAATATGGCTTTAGTCCTTCTCAAATAATTAAAATATGTGATTTAATAAGTTCTACAAAAGTTCCTCAAAAGCCAAATAACCATTTAGAAAGAATAATATGTGATGCAGATTTAGATTATTTAGGAAGGAAAGATTTTTTTAGTATTTCGTCAAATTTTTATAGAGAATTAAAAGAATATGGAATGGTTAAAAATAAAAATCATTGGGATGAAATACAGATTAAATTTTTAAGAGCCCATCATTTTTTTACAGAATACTCTATAAATAATAGGAGCATTCTCAAGAAAAAACATTTAGAATTTATAAAGAGTAGAGTATCTAAAAATAAGTAACCCAAGTAGTTGTAGAATTATTTTAATAAACGTATTTTAACATAAAATTCTAAATGATGAAAAATATTTTACTTGTTTTTATTTGCCTTTTAAGCTTTTCAGTTTTTTCTCAAAATCAAAAGTCTAGCACTTTAGATTATAAAAAGACTCAAAAATCAGAAAATGGAATTTCTGAAAAAAAGAAGAAGAAAAAGAAGGATGAAAACTCTTCCAAAACAGACTATTCTGTAAAGACTAAGAAGGAAACTAGAAGAAGGAAAGCAAAAAATACTGACCCTCACATAGATGCTTCACAAACTAGGAAGAATACAGCAAGAAAAGTCTCTAATAAACTATAATTGATTTTGAATATTGTTTTACCCCATGATTGTTAAAAATCTAAAACCAATATTTCAACTCTCCTATTCATCATTTTTTTCCATTCAGAGTTAGTTTCCATTTCAGGATAAAGCATCTTAGAGCAGTTATAACCCTTTGAAACTAGTCTTTGATTGTTTACTCCATTGTTAATTAAGAAGTCTTTTATTGTTTTAGCTCTTTTTTCAGAGAGGATTTGACTGTATTCAATTCCGCCTGGACAACCATTAGTATGCCCCTCAATTAATATTTTTAGTGTACTATTATTTTGCATTAATGATAAAAGTCGATTTAAAGACGGAATAGCTGTTGGTAGATATTCATAAGAATCTCCATAAAAATTTAAGTTATGTAGTTTAAGATTTTCATTCTTTTTTAATTTTGGCACTTTTATTTCAAGGTTAGATGAAAGAGTATCATTTTTAGAAATAGATTTTATTAGGATTTCACTAAAAAAATAATTTTCACTTTCAGTTATTAAATAATAATCTTCATTAATTACACCCATATATTTTAGATTGAATTCCCCGGTTATAGAGTCACTTTGGGATTCGGCTATCTGTTCTCCACTATTTGCGCTTTCAATTTTAATATTTGAATATATAGGGTTATTTGTATTATTATCAATTATGCTCCCTTTGATGGTTTTTTCTTTATAATAGTTAAATTGAATTGAAAAGCCACTTTCTCCCCCATGTACATTGTCAATCACCAAAAAATAATTTTCTGATTTATTCACTTTTAATGCCTTGCTATACATTGGCTGAACTCCTGATGAAATATATTCTTTTTTGGCATTTATATTTAAGCCAGTAATGCTCTTAATTTTTAAATTATTTCTGGAAATATCAGTTCTAATTGGTTTTAGGGGCTTATAATTCAAGTTTTTACATAAATTATTTCCCTCATTTTTAAAAAGCAAAAAGTCAAAATCATAGGTGGTGTCATTAGGAATAATGTCAAAGGACATTAATGCATCGTAAGGGCAATTGAATTTTAACCAAATAGTATTATGTTCTTTCTCGAAAAAGAAAATGCTTTTTGGAGAATTATTTTTAATTTCTAATTGACTTCCAAATCCCTCTGGGGAACAATTAAATAACAGTTTATTAATTGGATTAATC
>CALKFX010000143.1 GCA_938084875.1 uncultured Flavobacteriales bacterium
TTATAGATATTGATTTTTAATCCACTAAAATCAATAGATCTAAAGTTTAAATCTTTAGAAATTAATTTATTTAGACTTATTGGGCTGAGATACAAATTAGTAAAATATATCAATGTATCATTTTGATGATCTTTGATTAAAAAATTATTTAAATCAATTTTACCAGAAATTTTTAGTTCTGCCGAATCTATTTGCAATTCTGTTCCATATTGTTCATTAAACTTATCAGCAATTTTTTTCGCTAAATAAGTTTGAACTGAAGATATCGTCGTTATTGAAAAAAGAATTAATAATAATGCTAAAAAAGCTATTAGACCAAAACGATATTTTTTTAAGAAATTTTTGATATTTATATGTATTATCTTTGTTATTAAACAAATATTGTGCCTACATACATTTTAGGAATTGAATCATCATGTGACGATACTTCAGCATCTGTTTTATGCGATGGAAAAGTATTATCAAACCTTGTTGCTAACCAAGAGATTCATAAATCTTATGGTGGAGTCGTTCCAGAACTAGCATCAAGAGCTCATCAACAAAACATTGTTCCTGTTGTAAGTCAGGCAATTTCATTAGCAAATATCGACAAAAATCAGTTAAATGCTATAGCCTACACAAGGGGCCCTGGATTACTAGGTTCTCTTTTAGTAGGATCTTCTTTTTCAAAATCATTATCGTTAGGATTAGACATTCCGATTATTGAAGTGAATCATATGCAAGCACATCTTTTAGCTAATTTTATTGAAGATTGTAGCAAAGAAAAACCGACTTTTCCTTTTCTAGGCATAACTATTTCTGGAGGACATACTCAAATTGTATTAGTAAAAGACTATTTTGAAATGACTGTTATTGGAGAGACACTTGATGATGCAATGGGAGAAACATTTGATAAATGTGGAAAAATGATGGGGCTGCCCTATCCTGCCGGTCCAATTATTGATAAGAAGTCAAAATTAGGCGACTTCGATAAATTTAAATTTACAAAACCTAAAGTTGATGATTTAAATTTTAGCTTTAGTGGTCTAAAAACTGGGTTTTTAAGATTTATAGAAAAAGAAAGCGAGCTAAATAGTAAATTTATCTCAATCGAACTCAATAATCTTTGCGCTTCCCTTCAAAACACAATTATTGAAATATTATTTGATAAAGTTACTAAGGCAATTAAGTCAACTGGAATTAAAAATGTTGTTTTTGGCGGAGGGGTATCTTGCAATAGTGGAATTATAAAAAAATTTAAAGAAGAAAAAAATGATTTTAAAGTATTTTTTCCAAAATTTGAGTACACAACTGATAATGCAGCTATGATTGCAATGGTTGGGTATTTAAAATTTAAGAATCATCTTTTTTCTAATCTTGAAAAAGGGGCAAAATCAAGATATAATATTTAAAAATGCAATTGTTTTACCTTCCAGAATTATCAAAAAGTAGTAAGATTGCTCAGTTCAGCAAAGAAGAAAGTAAACACATATCTAAGGTATTAAGAAAAAAAATTGGTGATAATATTGTGATTACTAACGGAAAGAATTTTTTATTTGAGGGAATGGTTTCTCAAATTTCTAAAAACGAGTGTTTAGTAAATATCAATAACATTAAAAAAAGAACCCCTTTACCCTACTCTCTTCATGTAGGTATCTCTTTACTAAAGTCAAATGAAAGATTTGAATGGTTTTTGGAAAAAGCAAATGAAATTGGTGTTACTGAAATCACTCCACTAATTTGTGAAAGAACAGAGAAGAAATTTATTAATGAGAAACGTTTTAATAAAATATTAATTTCCTCGATGAAGCAATCTTTAAAAACATTCTTACCCAAACTAAATCCTTTAAAAAAATTAACAGATTTCGTTAATATGGAAAGTAAAAATGAATTATTTATTGCTCACTGTAATGATTCTAAAAAAAACCTTCTAATTAAATCGATAAAACCTAACTCATCAAATACAATTTTAATTGGACCTGAGGGGGATTTTACAAAAAAAGAAATAGAGATTTGTAACCAAAATAAATTTCAAAATATTAGTTTAGGTGATACTAGATTAAGAGCCGAAACTGCAGGTATTGTGGCCTGCCATACTTTTTCAATCGTTAATTTATAATATATTTGAACATGTCTAAAAATGAAATTTCTAAAGGAATACTTCACTCACTCCTTGTTGTAACTGGAGTTTTGTTAGCAATTTTTCTTGTTTACGAAATTAAAGTTTTAGTAGGATATATATTAATTGCAGGAATAATTTCTCTTATTGGAAGACCAATTATTATTTTTTTAAACAATAAATTAAAATTAAAAAATACCTCGGCAACGTTAATAACAATGTTACTCTTTTTAACAATTATTGTAGGAATTATATCTCTTTTCATTCCTCTTGTAATTGAACAAGGAAAAAACCTTTCACTTTTAGACATTGATTCCTTTCAAGAAAATATAAAGTTTTTATATGTAGAAATGTCAAATTATTTGGATCGATTTAACATTGATTTAAATAATACTATTTTTAATTTAGATTGGTTGAGTAATATGGACTTTGGTTTTGTTCCAGAAATTTTAAACTCACTAGGAAAAGCTCTTGGAAATTTAACTATAGGTATTCTTTCTATCATGTTCATTTCTTTCTTTTTATTAAAAGATGCGATGATCTTAGAAAAGACTCTATATGTTCTAATTCCTGAAAAATCCAGTAAAAAATTTAGCAAATCTTTTAATTCAATAAAGTTTCTTCTATCTAGATATTTTGCTGGACTAATTTTACAAATTTTTATTCTATTTATTATCTACACAATAATCTTGTTAATTCTAGGAATTCCTAATGCTTTTGTAATAGCTTTTTTATGTTCTCTATTAAACTTAATACCTTTTATTGGGCCAGTGGTTGGAGGAATATTAATGATTCTCCTAACGATGTCTAGTCAAATAGGAGCTGATTTTAGTAGTGTGATACTTCCAAAAGCTATTTATGTTAGTATTGGATTTGTAATTGGACAATTAATTGATAATTTTTTTAGTCAACCATTTATTTTTTCAAATAGTGTTAAATCACACCCACTAGAAATATTCATAATTATAATTATGGGAGGATTATTATTTGGTCCTTTAGGGATGATTGCCGCGATTCCTGCTTACACATCAATAAAAGTTATTGCTAAAGAATTCTTTTCAGAAAATAGAATTGTAAAGGAATTAACTAAGAATTTATAATTTTCATTTAAATCTTGTTGAATTGACTTGGAAAAGTTAAATTTGCTCGCTCATTTAAACCAAATGAACAAAGGAGAGGTGCCAGAGTGGTAATGGAGCAGATTGCTAATCTGTCGACGGGTAACTGTCGCCGGGGTTCGAGTCCCCGTCTCTCCGCAAAAAGCCCTTGTAAGTGAATGATTTACAGGGGCTTTTAATTTTGGTTGCCTGAATCGTTGCTTTTATTTTTATTATAGTGTCGTAATAATTATTTTAAAGATTTTATTCCAGTTAAAAAATCTTTTGTAATTACTGCCTTATCATATTCCTCACCAGTAGCTGTATATGCCTTATAAATTAATTGTTCATTTTCAATAGAAATAACTTGAAAGAATTGTGTCTGTTCACCTAGTTTATCCGCTTTATATCCATCATCCTCATAAACTTTAATTTGCTCAAGACCTAATCTATATTGTTTGGGTCCACTTACGGACGTTACATATAAAGTATTAAAATTTTGAGATTTATTAATTTCTGTTGTTACAACTGGAACATGTCCTCTAGCATATGCGTGATCATGGCCATTTAAAACTAAGTCAACACCATATTTATCAAATAATGGCTTCCAGTTTTTTCTTGCATATTCAAAATCTCTGCCTTTAGCTGGAGAAAATACAGAATGGTGACAAGTGACAATTTTCCATTTAGCATTGCTATTACTAAGTTTCTCCTCAATATAATCGGTTTGTTTTTCAAGATAATCTGTGGAGTTTAAAACAATTATTAATACATCTTGATAATCAACCGAATAAACAGTCTCATGAAGTTTTTGATTTAAACTATTTTCAACAGGTAAAGTAAATTGTGGCCTCCACTGAATAGAGAGCTTTTTAGGACTCGATTTACTAGTTCTTTGAAATTCATGATTACCGACAACTGGAATTGCTGTCCATTGACTGTGAATAAAACCACCTGCCTTAAACCATTGTGCCCACTCATAGTCCTTATGAGCAGTGTTTACCAAGTCTCCAGCATGAATTACAAAAGATGCGTTTGGAGCTGTTTGATATGCCATTCTAATTACCCTAGACCAGTGACTTAATACATCGTTTTGAGCATCTCCAAAATATACAAATTGAGTCGGACTGTAATTTTTATTTGCAGTTGGGAATTGAATCCATTCAGACCAATTGGTTCCATCTCCTACGCGGTAGGCATACAAGGAGTTAGGTTTTAAGTTTTCAAATACCACACTATGGTAATGTACAATATAAGAGTTGTTAGATTTATAGAGACCAACATCAAATTTCTCAATCGAGGCAGTATAGGTTTTGGCATTTTTAGAAAAACTAGAGTTAACTCCAGCGAGGGCTATTTGTGCTACAGATTTTGTTATTGAGGAGTCAGTTCTCCATGTTACCGCTCTTTTTGTAGACGGATCACCATTAAAAGTTAATATAACTCTGTCAGGATCTTTACTAGGGATTTCCCAATGATGTAAACCGGTATAGTGATCATTGTGAGGATGCGTATGTTTTTGCGCATTTATGTTTAAACAAAATAAAAATGAAAAACAGGAAATAATAAGGTTTTTTTTCAATAGTTTAAGATTTTAAAATATAGTTTTTAGACAATTATTTATTTAAGAAGATGTAATTTTTTTGACTGCCTCTGCCGTTTCTATGAGTGTTTTTTCAAACGGAACAGGTTCCCAATTGAACACCTCCATTGTTTTGGAATTATCCGCACTTAGATTCATATCTAGCATAGCCAACATTCCTTTGGCTTCTCTGTCAAATATGGATAATAATTTCAACATAAAATTTGGGGCTAATTTAGTGCTTGGACCTTTATAGCCATTGTCTATGAGTAATTGGCATATTGATTGAAAACTTCTACCTATTTTTTCTGTTGCAATAAAACGTTGGTTGGCAGCTTTGGGTTCAGTTAGAGCTTCCACATGCAAATAAGCAACATCACGTACATCGACCATTGGAAAGGATGTGTTTGGAACCATTGGAGTTTTTCCACCTAAAATTTTTACAATCATGGACATTGAAGCCCCCGATAGGTTTGTACCAATTGGAGGTCCAAAAACACCTCCAGGATTAATACTAACCAGTTCTAAAGGATAATCACCTGACTGATTATTAATAAAATCCCATGCAGCTTTCTCAGCCAATGTTTTACTTTTGAAATAAGTACTTATGTTTTTTGAATTTAAGTCAGTCCAGTCTTCTGGTGTAATTAAACCTGTTTTTTTACCTCCCATTATAGCTACTGTAGAGCTGGTTAAAACAACTCGTTTTATCCCATTTTTTTTAGCAGCTTTAAGTACTCTAAGGGTTCCATCTACGGCAGGACCAAGCATATCTGCTTCATTTTTAGGATTTTCAACAGTAAAAGGAGAAGCAACGTGCATAACATAGTCACAACCTGATAAAGCAGAATCCCATCCTTTGTCTGAATTAAGATTCAAATGGGCAAACGAAAGATTCTCAACAGAAACTGAGGCCGAATTAAGGGTAGATTTTACTTGATTTTCTTTGTTTGCGCTTCTTACGGTTCCAACTACAGTATATCCTTTTTCTAAAAGAGTTTTAGCACAATGCAAACCGATATAACCTGAAATTCCAGTTAATAATACTTTTTTATTCATAATTTTTTATTCATAATTTTTTAAAAAGAAACATTACTAAATTAAATTAAAAATCATCTGTAAAAACATTGGGTTAAAAAGTTTTTTATAATTAAAAACCCACATTATTAATATGATATATTTTACATCAATTAATTAATAAAAATTTAAAATCTTATATTATAAATTAATAAAATGATAAAAAAATTACTTTTTTTTTAATTAAAACATTCCGGTAAGTATATTTTATTAACTTGATAGGATAAAAAGATAAATTATGAAAAAAATACTATTAATTCTTATACTGAATATTCCTTTTTTAAATAATATTGCACAAGATCAAAACCCTTATTTAATTAGGATGCATGTTATTGAAATTGAGGGAAATACCAACGCTTTTATTCAAGCTAACAAAGACTATTATAAACCACTAGCTGTACAGGCCGTTAAAGACGGTAAGTGGGCTGGTTGGGCAATGTTTAGATCGTTTTCTAAATCAAATGTTTTTGTATTTTTTCACCACTACAGTAGTCCAGAACAATACGCAAAAGGTGGAAGCATATGGGGCTCTGATATTGCAAAAAAACTAGGCCTTGAAGCTCCTGATACTAGTAAATGGACTTGGAAATCATCAAGTGACAATGAACTTTGGCAGGTAAATGGAAGTATTCTTGATTTAGAACCATCTAATTATATGGTTTTTAATAAGTTTAAATTTTCATATCCTGACAAACAAAAATTTATTGATAATAATAGAGCATGGGGAGAACTAGTTGTAAAACCTCAACTTGAAGATGTAAAAGGTTCCAACTGGGCTGTTGCAACCCTTATCACATCAGCTTCATACATCGATCAAGAATCAACTAAATTTAACGGGATATCCTTTGATGGGTTCGATTCTATTGAACAAATTTTACACCAAAGGTCTTATAAAGAAAATGGAGGAATGGCTGTAAATCCTAATTTTCAAAATTTTCAAAAATATGTCTCCGAAAACGAATTAAGTGGTTTTAATACCGCAGTGTCAAGCTCAATTTATGAAGCCATAGATTCTTCATGGGATTAACTAATTATAAACAAAAAATTATGAAATATATATAC
>CALKFX010000144.1 GCA_938084875.1 uncultured Flavobacteriales bacterium
AATAATTGGTAATATAATAAAAAGTAATTTTTTCATTTATTGTAATTTTTCTATTAGAAATATACTAAAACACTCAATGCGCGCATTGAATAATTATTTTTTTTTAATATTTAATTTTCAAACATCAAATTAATGGAATGCTTTTAATAATACATTTGAGAAATAATTAAAAATTAGTATGAGTAAAAGTAAAGTAACTTTTGGACAAGCATTTAAAACCATTATCTGGCCAAGAAAAAAATTATTATTTATTGGTCTTTTTTTAATAGTAATTAGCAAAGCTTCTGGGCTTGTTACACCAATCATAATGAAGACTTTTGTTAACGACGCTCTTGGGAAAGATATGGAATTGACCCTTCAAATTGTGGGAATTGTAATTTTCTCAATATTGGTTAATTCTTTAACTTCTTATCTTCTTACGAGGTTTATCGGAGTGGAGGCACAACATCTTATTGCAGAACTTAGAACTGAAGTTCAAAAGAAAGTACTTACTCTTCCAATTAATTATTTTGACAACAATAAGTCTGGAGCACTTGTTTCTAGAATAATGACAGATGTAGAAGGAGTGAGAAATTTAGTTGGAACAGGTTTTGTCCAGCTTATAGGTGGCATAATGGCATCTTTAGCCGCTTTTACATTTTTAATCACCATAAGTTTCAAACTAACAATTTTTGTGCTTTTGCCAATGGCTCTTTTTGCTTTAATTGCTTTAAAAGCATTTGGTTATATTCGACCAATTTTTAGAGAAAGAGGTAAGAAAAGTGCCGAAGTTTCTGGTCGTTTGACAGAGTCTTTAAACGGAATAAGGGTAATTAAAGGATTTGGTGCTGAAGCACAAGAGTTAAGTATTTTCTCAAAAGGAGTAGATGAAATTTTCCAACTGGTTAAAAAAAGTATGACTGCCCAAGCTTTAATGGCTAGCTCTGGAGTTCTTATGATTGGCTTGGCAAGTGCTGGTGTTATGGGTATTGGAAGCTATTTAGGTTTAGATAACGGAGAATTTATATCTTATACTGCAATGATTGCATTTTTAGTAGCACCAATTATTCAAATAGGAAATATTGGAAGTCAATTTACTGAAGCATTTGCAGGTTTGGATAGAACAGAAGAAATAATGTCCATGAGTCCTGAAGAAGATGAAAATGTAAGAAATATAGAGCTGGATTCTGTTAGTGGTGATGTTGTTTTTAAAGATGTTTCTTTTTCTTATTTAGAAGATTCTGAAGTGATCCACAATATTTCTTTTGAAGCTAAAAAAGGATCGATGACTGCCCTTGTTGGAACTTCTGGTTCTGGGAAGTCTACTATTGCAGGGTTAACAGCTTCTTTTTTAAATCCCAATTCTGGAAAAATAACAGTAGATGGAATTGATTTATCTAAAATTAAGTTATCGAGTTACAGAAAGAAATTGGGAGTAGTTCTTCAAGACGATTTTTTGTTTGAAGGCACCATAAGAGACAACATTCTTTTTTCCAATCCTAAGGCAAGTGATAAGCAATTACAAGATGCAATAAGAGCAGCCAATGTTCATGAATTTACAGATAGGTTTGAAGAAGGAATAAATACTCTTATAGGGGAAAGAGGGGTGAAACTTTCTGGGGGTCAACGTCAAAGAATAACTATTGCTCGTGCGATTATTGCTAATCCAAGAATACTTATTTTAGATGAAGCTACTTCTAATCTCGACAACGAAAGTGAGTCTTTAATTCAGGAAAGTTTAAAAACTTTAATGAAAGGGAGAACAACTTTTGTTATTGCCCATAGGTTAAGTACCATAAGACAAGCAGACCAAATATTAGTTATCGAAAATGGAGAGATTGCAGAGAAAGGAACCCATGATAATTTACTTTCTTTTGAAGGGAGATACTATAAACTCCATAAGTATCAAGCAAGAATTTGATTTATTTTATTAAATACAACAGGTTTTTTTCTCTGTAAAACAACTTTTTTTAATTTTAAATAATTCTTATTTTAATTACATACATATAGTTATTAATTAAAAAAATGATTTTTTTTCTTTTCAAATAGATAATAATAGTAGTTTTGTGCTTTATTATAAAATATATACTATGAGTAACGGAACAGTTAAATTTTTCAACAATGCCAAAGGATTTGGATTCATTACACCTGAAGATGGTGGAAAAGACGTATTTGTACACAAGAATGGATTATCGGAAGATATTCACGAAGGTGATAAAGTAAGTTATGATGTTGAGGAAAGCCCAAAAGGGTTGAATGCAATTAATGTCAGAGTAGATTAAAATTCTTACTTTAAAATAATTTCATTGATTGAGCCTGTCGTATTTGATGGGCTTTTTTTTTGCTCATTTAAATAAACTTTAATTAGTTATTATTGAACATTACTGATTTTAATCAAAGAATTACATTAAATTGTTTAAAAGAATTTAAATGAAATATATAAAGTTTTTAGTCCCTTTAACAATGGTTTTCTATTTACCATTAACTTTAAAATCACAAGATAGCACAAGTATTCACGATTTATTTTACAAAAAACAACAGCAATCTCTATCTCTTCTTTCGGGATGGTCTGTTGGCAATCTTGTTTACAGTCCTTTAGCTACAAAAAATCTTTTTAGTCCTGAATCTACTACTGAACATTTTCATCAAATGAATTTCAGTTGGAATTTATTGAATGTAGGTATCGCGGGTTTAGGTCATGTCATAGTAAATAAAGACAGTAAGAAACCTTGGGACATGAATACCTTGTATTACAAAAAGAAAAAAGCAGAAAAAAGTATTATCATTAATATGGGTCTGGATTTAGCATATATGGTTACAGGTCTTTTACTTAAAAATAATGCTCAAAAAAATAATTCAGAATATTCAATGAACAAAGGATATGGCAATTCTCTTATTTTGCAGGGTGGATATTTGCTGTTCTACGATGCGATTTTTTTAATGAAACTCAAAAAAATATTAATTAAGGAAAAAGATAATAAATTGCAAGTAACTAAGTAGATTTAAGCATTAATCAATAGTTTTTTTTTCTTAAATAAAATATATATGGGTTTATCAAATAACGACATTTTAAAAAAACTTCGTGTTGCATTAAAGATGCGGGATGATGATATCGTAAAAGTATTGTCATTGGTTGATTTTAAAATTTCCAAAAGCGAACTAGGTGCTTTTTTTAGAAGTGAAGACCATCCTAAATACATGGATTGTCAGGATCAAATTTTAAGAAATTTCTTAAATGGGTTAATAATTTATAAGCGCGGTCCAAGAGAAGAAAGAGAAAATTCTAATTAAAAAAAATCCAAAATTTCAATTATTTTATACCTAATAAATACTCATTTTAAAAATGTTTAAAATGTCCTTTAAGAATTATATGAAGTCTGTTAATTTTTGATTAGGTTTAATATATAATTTAATAATTTATTTCAATTACAATGAAAAACATTTATTTATCAGTACTTTTTTTAATTCCTTTCTGTATAATTTCTCAGAATACTTCAAAGTTAGAACATCAAAAGAGAGTTTATGTCAAAAATGACAATACCTACATACAGAAATCTCTGCCCATTTATTTAAATTTTTCAACAGAACCCAATGGTCAAAACTATACCTTAAATAGCAAAGTTTCTAAAGACTATACCAACCCTATGTACTTAGATACGGAGGGTATAAATTATATTAGAAGTAAATGGGCTGTGGATAAAAATACCAAAAAAACTGTATCTCCTCAACAAGAAATCTTATACGAGATTTATGCTGACGGATTAGCACCAAAAACAACCTCGGTTTTCAAAACTGCTCCAAAATACATCTCAGATAAAAATTATTATGGAAAAGGGCTTGTTGTTGATTTAAACGCAAAAGACTACGGGTCAGGCTTAGAAAATATTCATTTTAGATTAAATTCTGATGGCTTTAAAGTATATAGTTCAAGTTTAGAAATGAACAAAGAAGGAACTGCTGAACTATATTATTATTCGTCTGATAATGTTGGAAATTCGGAAAGAATAAAAACTAAAAACTTTGTAGTAGACTTAACCTCACCAACTTCATCTCACTCCATAAATGGAATAGTGTACCAAGAAACTATTTTATCTCCTAAAAGCTCTTTTAAGTTATCATCCGTAGATAATTTATCTGGAGTTAAAAATACTTTTTATTTATTTGATGGAGCTGATAAATCCTACTACAGTAGTAATATTAAATTGTATAATTTGAAAGATGGTGACCACGTTTTGAAATATTGGTCAAATGATAATGTAAAAAATAGTGAAAAAGAAAATGTAAAAACATTCTCATTTTATCTCGACAAAATTGCACCTGTTTCTAAAATGGATGTAGTTGGAGACTTTTTTAAGGGAAAATATAATTATGTAAGTGAAAGAACAGAGTTTAAAATTACTTCTACTGATAACAAGGCTGGTGTGAAAAACATATTTTACACAATAAATGGAAAAGAAAGATCTACTTATTCTGGAAACTTTAAATTACCAAATAAACAAGGGGTATATACAATCAAATATAACGCGGTTGATAATGTAGAAAATATTTCAAAAAATTATTTCAAAACTTTATTTTTAGATAATACTGCACCGGAAACTTGGATTAAGTATGGTTCTCCTCAGTTTTTTAAAGACGGAGAGTTATTTATTACTAGTAAAACAAAAGTTATTTTAAATTCCAAAGATGGTGAGTCTGGAGTTCAAAATACTCTGTATTCTATTGATACTCAAGCAATGAAAAATTATAGTTCCTTTACTGTGGAAGGAGAGGGCAAGCATTCCATAAATTTTTATTCTACTGACAATGTTAATAATGAACATGAAAAAAGAGAAAGTAAATGTCATGTAGACAATACTCCACCTGAAATATTTCACAACTTTAGTATTGAACCATCTGGTACTAAGAAAGATGGAGGAGAAACTTTGAATGTTTATCCTAACTACACTAGATTATACCTAGGAGCAACAGATCAAAAGGTAGGTACAGATAAGATTTTATATTCTATTGGAAAAGGTAAGCTTGTTCCTTATTCAAGTGGATCTTCTTTAGATATTTCAGAGCTAAATACTTTTTTGAAGAACAAACTTTATGAAGTTAACGTTCAGGCTATTGATAAGTTGGGTAATAAAAGTGAAAAAACAATTAGGTTTTTTGTTGGAAAAAGTAATTAATTGGTTTTTAGTGAAATCGTCATTTCTACTTCGTCGCCCACTAACATATCTTTTTTAGAGCCTTTATAAGTTACTCCATATTTTTGTCTATCAAATTTCAAAGTTCCAGTAGCAGATTTTTTTTCTACATCGAAAATTACATTTTCTACTACTTCACTATCTGTTACCCCTTTTACAGTTAGATTTCCGTAAACTTTGTTAGTCCCTAAATCTGAACTTGTAATTTCAAAAATTGCAGTAGGGAAGTTGGCAACATCGAAAAAATCAGGGGATTCTAAATGTGCTACTAGTTTGTTATCTTCTGTTTTATATAAACTATCAGATTGAGTCATAGTTTCCATGTCAATGGTTATGTTGCCACCAGTAATTGAATTTCCTTGATAAACTAAATTGCCTTCTTTTATAGAAACAAAACCATTATGAGAATATATACCAACCATAACACCTTTCCATTCCACGTTGCTAGTAGAAGTATTAATTTTTAAAGATTTCAGAACTGAATCTAGTTCTTGAACTTCTAAAGGAGCTTCTAGTTTTTTTGTTTCCGTATTTCCACAAGAGGAAAAAAGAATTGTAATTATAAAGGTAAATGCTATTACAGTAGTATTTTTCATTTCTGTTTTTTTTAAATCAAAGTAAATATAAAAATATGTTTATAGAAATTGAATCTGTAAGTTGTCTTTAATTAATAATTAAATTATTACATAATATTAATTAACGTTCTTAAACAAAACTTATAAAAATGAAAAAACTAATACTTATTGCTTTACGATTTATACTATTCACTAGTTGTATTCAAGAAGGATGTACAGATTTACTATTTTAACTTTTATTGTTTAACTAGAGAAGATACGCTGAATGATAATTTAATTAACAGTTAATCAATTAGTTATATTCATTATTATTAGGATATCTGCGCTAAATTTTGTATTATATGAAGATAAATTTAAAATTAAAATTTAAGGCATGGTAAATTTCACCCCAAAATTTATAAAAGAAAACAAAAACAAAATAATTCATGAAACTGCTTCGGATTATATGACAACCAATGTTATAACTTTTAAAGCAGATCAAGAAATTGTGGATGTAACCGAGAAGATAATTCAAAAAAAAATTTCGGGGGCACCCGTAGTTAATAATAATGGGGAAATAATAGGAATTATTACGGAAAAAGATTGTCTTCGTGTTATTTATGATGAGAAATACCACAATTTATTTCCTAATCAAGGAAAAGTAACTAATTACATGTCCAAAAAGGTCGTTACTGTAGATTATAATATTAAAATTAACGAATTAGCTAGTCTATTTATGAAATCCAATTTTAGGAGATATCCAGTACTTAGAAATGGTAAAATGGTTGGGGTAATAAGTAGAAGAGATGTTTTAAAAGCTTGTAAAAAAATAAAAAAAACATCTTGGTAATAATAACCTTGATAATGTTTTCCTTTGCGATTTAATTAATTGAATTAAAATCACTTAATACTAAAATGATTAATTTTTAAATTGATTTAAATAGATGTTTCATTTAAAACATTACTTTTAAATTAAAATTATAAATTTTAAAAATGAAAAAACCTTTACTATTATTATTTATATCCTTTAATATTTTTTGTTATTCCCAATGGAATAATGGAAATATTGCTTTTAACCAAATCCGAGCTAATATTGAATTTGTTGATTCAAATAGTTTTTTAGTTGCTGGTGGACAATCTTGGTCTACTGGTGGTACAAATATTAATATAGTTCAGTTAGCTCATCTATATAATATTTCAGCACATCAATCATCTATACTTGCTATGAATACTCCTAGACTAGAGCCTATAATGGTTAGAGGAGATAGTGGGGTTTATATTATAGGAGGTATATCAAATTGGGCAGATGTTAATGGTAACGGATGGTTGTATGAAAATACTATGGAAATTTATAAAGATGGAAATTTTACTCAAGAAAGCATTCCCTTTAGTACTGCTGATGGACATGCTGTAGCTTTAAATGGTAAAATTATTGTTGCTGGAGGTTTAAAATACTGGAAATGGTATCAAGCTGCTGCAGACGTAGTTGGTGAAACTCAATTTTGGATTTATGATGAAGCAACTATGGTTTGGTCTTCGATCCCATCTACTGATAATAGATTTTACAGCAGCGCTGTTACAGATGGTAATATAGCAATTTTTGCAGGTGGTTTAACTATGTCAGATAACCCAAGTAGTATTTTAGACGGTTATAGTTTATCGAACGCTTACGAAATTTATGATAGTCAAACTGATAGTTGGACAACAGGAAACCTTGGACCAAATTCCGCTCGAGCAAAAATTTCTGCCTGCTATTGTAATGGTTACTTTGTGTTTGCTGGAGGATCTGTTGGTAATAATGTTGGATCTCCAAGAGTTGATATTTATGATGGAACAACTTGGACTAACCAAAATATGGCAAATGGGACAAGAGCAGTTGAAGCATGTGCCACTGCTGGAAATAAAATTTTATTTGCTGGAGGATTAGAACATGATCTTACTTGGCATTATGGAGGTTCTAATATTACCAACCGAATTGATGTTTTTGATACACAAACACAATCTTTTAGTTATGATAATTTAACTCGCCCTCTAATGGATTTTAGAATGGCTGGATATGGTCGTCGTGCTGCTGCATCGCCTGGAGTTAGTTTTCCAGGTGGAAATTATACAGGATATAATGATGTACAAATTTATGAAGATGCTTCTTGGATTAATTCTATAAATGAAAATTTAAATGATATCTCATTATATCCTAACCCAACTAAAGAAAATATTACAATTTCTTTACAAAACTTCAATGGGAGTATTCAATCTGAAGTTTATGATTTAATTGGAAATAGACTTAAATCTACAAATGAAACTACCATTAGTTTCAGAGATTATGCTAAGGGAATATATATCATAAAAGTAACTTACGGAGATAGAGTAGAAGAGTTAAAAGTTATAAAGGAATAAAAACTTTTCTTACTTTTAGAGACAGAAATGAATATCACAATTGTCTCAGGAAGTCATCGTAAAGTCTCGCAAAGTATAAAAATTGCCAAAGCAATTAAGAGTGCGCTTAAGCCATTAAAAGAATGTGATGAAGCTAATTTATTTGATTTAGCGGATAATCCATTACCCCTTTGGCATGAAGATATAAGGAACAATGGTAAGAAGTCTAAGTCATTGCTTGAGTCAATCTCTAAAAAATTGGCCTATAGCGATGCTTTTATTATCATTTCACCAGAATGGCACGGAATGGTTCCAGCGGGACTAAAAAACTTTTTCTTAATGTGGGGCAAGGGTGAGCTTGCTCATAAACCAGCGTTAATTGTTACTGTTTCATCTGGTGATGGTGGTTCTTACCCTGTTTCTGAATTGCGCATGAGTAGTTATAAAAACAATAGAATTTGTTATTTGCCAGAGCATTTAATCATTCGTAATGTAGAATCTGTATTTAATGACAACGAAATTGATAATAATTCTTCGTCGCAAGAGTATTTTGAAAATCGATTAGATTACTGTTTAAAACAGCTTCTAACCTATAGCAAGGCATTTAAACAAATTAGAGAAAGTGATACGGTAAGCATTAAAAAATATGGTAGTGGAATGTAAATTGTAGTTATTTTTCAATTTGCTTTTTCAACGTAGTTTCCAATCCATCCAGAATTAATTCCCTTTCTAAATAAAATAAATACAAAAGTTAGTACTGAATAACAGATGAAAAATAGAATTATGTGTTCTGCCCATCCGACACACAGCATAAAGCTAATAATTAACAATTGAAACCCTAAACCAAAAGTAGAAATAGCTGTCATAAACCACTTG
>CALKFX010000145.1 GCA_938084875.1 uncultured Flavobacteriales bacterium
CCATATTCTATAGAATTTCTTTTTTCTGAATACCTTCCATTTAGTGCTACTCTAAATAAAGTATTTGGTTGAAACGAAATTCTGTTATTTATCTCCTTATTTTCAATGTCATAATTTCTATTGGTCATATAGGTTGAAGAATTTTTCTTTATTTCTTTGGTTAATTGTGAGTTGAGCATAAACGACTTATTTATATTCCATCTAAATTTTATTTGGTCTTTATTGGTAGAAATAAAGTCTGTTCCATTGATTAAAAGATTTTTATTGGCAAATAATTGAGTAACTAGTTCAACACTGTATTTGGAGCTTGAACGATTGAAAAACAAACTATTTCTAAGGCTATTAGACATTTGCTGAATTATTGGATTATCTGCATTTACCAAGGGATTTAATAAAGTTTGTAAATCTAAATCATTGGTCTTTTTATGGGTATTAACCGCAGTTTGATTGTAAAATTTATTCAAGAACTTTTCTACCGTTGTTTTTCCATCAATAATCCTTTTAAAATCTATATTTAAATTTTGATTGTATTGAAAGCTGTAAATTTTGATATAGTTATTGTTAGGTGTAAATACTCTAATATAAGTTGCTTGATCACTAAATGCTGCTATTTCAAATTCATTAAGTTCTTTTATTCCATTGTCATTGTAATCGTTCCATGTATATACCCCTTGACCAGCTGGAACTTCTATGTAAATGAACTCTTTTTGTAGTTCTAATCCTGAACCAATCTCTAAAAATGAATTGGTATTTATTCCTCCATTCAACAGTTTTAAATTGTAATTAAGTCTACTTGCTAAGGAATTTTCTGGAAGAATATTTGTTAAAGTTGAATCTGATTGCAGCATTCTGTAAGCCAAGGAATAGTTGAGATTAAAGTTTTTTCTAGAGCTAATGCCTACCATTAGACCCGGGCTAATTGCTTTTGTAGCTTTTTTGAGAATAGATCTGTCTTTAAACCAATCGTATCTTTCTTGGTAGAAAAATTGAACTCTATTTTTTGTAGAGTCATAATTTTCTATGTATACTTTCCAATCGTAAAAACGGTAACTATTGTTGTTCAAGGTATCTGCACTAAAAAATTGATTATTTTCATTAATATCTTTAAATCCTAATTTGAACCCTTTAATTGGAATAAATAAATCTGTTTTATGTTTTAGGAAACTAGTAATAAACTGCCCGTCAGAATTCATTAAGCTACCATCAAAATTAAGGTTAAACTTTTTGTTCCATTTGATTTTAAAATCATTTTTATAACCATTAAAATCATCTTTTATAAAGTAGGAATTTAATTGGTACTGAAATAGACCATTTTCTAAATGTTTTAAATTAATTCTTGCAGAACTAAGTAACTGATCTTTTGGAGTTATCAGATTTTGAATATTCCAATTTCTTTCAAATTCAACCTCTCTAAATCGTTCTATCCTTCTAAAGTCTTTAGAAATACTCTCAATTCTGTATTGTTGATTCAATTCCCATTTTTCTTTTAAGGTATTTTTATTTTCAAAACTTACAAGTCCTGCAAATCCAATATTATCTTCATTGTTAATATTGGAAAAAGTATTTAAATCCATATTTGAAGTGCTTAACTCATAGTTCAAAGAATTTCCACTCCAAATTGTCTTACCACCAACACTTATTATTTGTCTTTTCTTGGGAGTTACTAATTTTTTAATTGGGCTGTAATCACCGTTTTTAATTATTGCTCCAAATGAAATAGTATCTGGTGCAATCCATTCAAATACTTTTCCAAGTGCATTGTTTTCCTTTATTTTATAGTTTCCGTTACCCTGTCCGACATTACTGAAAGTTAACATATATACAGCTTGTTGTTCATCTGTAGAATACTGATAAACTTCATAACCTAAGGAATCTATCTTTTGGTATAAGTTGGTTGCTTGGTTAAAATCTACACTATCAATTCCAGAGCCAATTGCCAAATCAATATTATCGCCAATATTTTCTAAAGTTTGTCTGTCCAATAAGTCAAAATCTAATTGAAGTGGTTGGTTTTTACTATCCTGTTCCCCGTATGCATGGACGTAAAATGAAGAGTTGTTTTTTTTGACAGTAGCAGAAGATTGAAGCAAAGATCTTGCGTAATTTTTATCGCTATATTGGAATTCTACAATAATTCTTTTGTCTTTATTTATTAAGGTATTGGCAGTAAAGCTAATTTCTGCAGTATTATAGTCAATTATATAATCATTGTTTTGACCTCTTTTAAGAAGCACACCATCTATATAAACATTTTCAGTACCACTTAAAATTATTATAAAACTTTCATTCTCATTCCCAAAAAGTCTATAGGGTCCTTGATTCCCTTCAATACCTTGAATAACATTTCTTCCAAATTTACCTTTACTAATTGAAGCGCTATTTTCAACGTCTATTTCAATATTATTATTTCCTATAATTTTATTTTTTAAATGAATCCCTTGTCCTCTCTTGTGGTATTTTAAAAAGTAACTGTCTTTGTTTTTTATCCAGAAGTCACCTGCAGTTAATTTCCATTTTTGATCTGAAACTTGTATAAAAACCTTGTCAAAATCCTGTAGTTGCTGTGTATTTCCTTGAGGTTGAATAGGAATATTATCATCGGTAACAGATGCTAATATTTTCATGGTTGGTGAAATCATCCCCGAAAGCTGTAGATTCAGATTTGAATTGAGCGAGAAGTCTTGGTTATTCCCAACCATAAGACCTCTTGAAATACTTCCTGTTCTATTTAACTTAGTGCCTTGAAATAGGTTGTTGGAATTATCAGTGCTTATAATATTCAGTGATGGATGGTATTGTTTTTGCTCAATGGTTCTATTTAGCGAAATAGGGTGCTTGTAATATTTTTTACTAAAGTCAATTAATAATGGATGGTAATTGAATATTAAGGTATCGTATGGAATGTCTAAAAAAACAACCAAACCTTTATATGGTAAAAGTTTGTAATCCAAACTTACAGACTCTTTGTTATTATTTAAAATTTGAAATGTTCTTGGATTGACTGAAAATGTATCGATAACAATAGTGTCTTTTCCTACATATTTTTTGGAAAATAGTGATTCGTAATCAAAACTCTGGCTGTAATCTATATTATAGACCATACAAAGAATAAAAGCCAATATTTTGTTATTAATCATGCTGTTTTCAATAAAAGCCAAATGGGTCTTTTGATATGAAACGTAAGATAAATAGATTTGTTTTTAAGTTTTTAATTAAAGGTCATTTTTATCTTTATTCAAAAGCATTTTTAAGAGAAGGTTGTTTATAAGTATAACAAATTGATGAATTTTTTATCCAATTTGGGGTCATTTTTGTTGTATATATTAAATCGATGATCAAAAACCTTCTTTCAATACTTTTAATTACAATTATTTTTTTTCAGAGCTGTGTTCCAGCAAGAAAATTTGAGGAAATTTCTGAAAAGCAAGAAGTCTGTGCAGTTGAACTAAAAACCCTTAAAACTCTTAAAACGGAACTTCAAACTGAAAATACAGAACTAGAATCACAAAACGACCAACTTAATAGATTAACAAAACGTTTAATTAAAGATACCACTATGTTGGGCAAATCTTTGAGAATGAAAGAAAAGCAATATGATAAAATTGACTTGCTTAACAAACGTATTCAAGAACAATTAGAACTTCTACAAAAAGGCCAGTCAGTAGAGAAACAGCGGCTAATGTTGGATTTAGAAAAAAGAAAGTCGGACTTACTAACTCTAGAAGATCAATTACGAGACTTTGAAATTGAACTAAACAATAAAAAAGTACAACTAGAGGATTTATCTTTGGAACTTCAAAAAAGAGAAAAAAGAGTAAATGAGTTGGAACAAATTATTGCTAATAAAGATGCTATAGTCAGAGCTTTAAAAGAAAAAGTTGCCAATGCTTTACTTGGATTTAGAGATAAGGGGCTATCTGTTGTAGAGAAGGATGGAAAAGTTTACGTTAGCATGGACGCAAAACTATTATTTGCTTCTGGAAGTACAAAAGTTGATGCCGAGGGAATTAAGGCTTTGAAAGAGTTAGCAAAAGTTCTTGAAGACCAACAAGACTTAGAAATTTTAGTGGAAGGACATACCGATAGTGATAAAATGAAATCCAATTCTCATCCAGTAGATAATTGGGAATTAAGCGTGCTTAGAGCAACATCAGTGGTGAAAATAATGCTAAAAAATAGTAAAATGGATCCAACTACTGTAAGTGCCTCCGGAAGAAGTCAGTACATTCCGATTGACATTCAGGACAAGGCAAAAAATAGAAGGATTGAAGTGGTTCTAATTCCTAAACTAGACGAATTGTTTGATATCATCAACAATTAATAGTTTTTATTTTTTATAAAAATTCATTTCTTCTACAAATTTATAAACTTCTGGGGTAAGTAAGTATCTAACATCTTTATTTTCTGAAATTGCTTTTCTTATAAAACTGGAGGATATTTTCATAACAGGAGCTTCACACCTTATAATTTTTGGGTTATCAGCCGGACTTTCTAAATTATTTTTATCAAGTTTTTCTTGTTCAGTTAAAACTCTTGGATAAACATATAAATGGTGGTATTTTAAGATTTCTTCATGATTTTTCCATTTTTTAAATGATCTTAGGTTGTCTTCTCCCATAATCAGATTAAATTCATATCCAGAATACTTTTCTTTTAGATGCGCTAATGTATGTATTGTATAAGATGGTATTGGTAAATTAAACTCTTCATTACATGCTTTTAATTTAGAGTTTTGCTCAATTGCAATTCTCACTAAATTTAAGCGATGATAATCTTCTAATAATGACTCTTTTTTCTTTAACGGGTTAAGTGGACTGACAACAAACCAAACTTCATCCAAATTAGTGTATCCAACCATATAATTAGAAATTATTAAATGACCTACATGGATAGGATTAAATGTGCCAAAATACAAACCAACTTTTTTCATTTTATTTTAAAAATTTCTTAACTGTTTCAATTATATTTTTGGAGGAAATACTTAGCTCGTCGTTGAGAATTATTTTGTCAAATTTGTCTATAGATTTCATTTCTTCAAAAGATTTTTCTAATCTATTTTTAATAGATTTTATATCCTCTGTATTTCTTTTTTTAAGTCTTTCGCTTAAAACTTCCATACTTGGAGGTTTTATAAAAATGGATATTGAATTTTCCATAAAGTACTCCTTTAAAGAAATACCTCCGATTACGTCCACATCAAAAACTACATGTTTTTTTTCTTTCCATATTCTTTCAATTTCTTTTTTTAATGTTCCATAGAAATTCCCTTCGTAGACTTCCTCCCATTCTATAAAATCCTGAGCCTTTATTTTTTCTTTAAATTCTTCAATAGACAAGAAATAATAATGTTTTTTATCTTCTTCACCATCTCGAGGAGCTCTACTACAGGCAGAAATGGAAAATAATAGTGGGAGTTTTGCTTCTAATAGCTTATTGACAAGTGTAGTTTTCCCTGCTCCAGAAGGTGCTGAAATAATAATCGCTTTCCCTTGGAAATTATTAGACGAATTCATAGGATGTTTAAAACTTGTTCTTTGATTTTTTCTAGTTCATCTTTCATTTCAACTACTATTTTTTGAATTGATAGGTGGTGTGCTTTCGACCCTAGAGTATTGATTTCTCTTCCCATCTCTTGGGTGATAAAGCCTAGTTTTTTTCCAGAATTCTTTTCTGGAAGTATTTCCATAAAATGGCTACAGTGTTCTTTTAACCTTACTTTTTCTTCTGTTAGGTCAAGTTTCTCAGCATAATAGATAAGTTCTTCCTCCAATCTTTTTTCATCTATTTGAGATTTCAAATTTAGCTCCTCAATAGAATTCAATAACTTCTCCTTTACTTTGGGAAGTCTTTCCTTTTCGAATGTATTTATTTTTGTAAGGTTATCTAGAATAGAATTCACATAATTTAAAAGCTCTTTTTGTAGAGATTCTCCCTCTTTTTCTCGAAAACTATTTAGGTCCTTGCTTGCTTCTTTTACAGCATTTATTAAGATTTCATTGCTTTGTTTATCAACAGTTTCTTTTTGGTGTTGAATTACATCAGGTAGCTTTAAAGCATAACCCATTAAATCTTTGTCATTTTGGTTATTTAGCTCTGTAGATATTTCCTTTAACTGATTGTAATATTTTTTCAGTTGTTCTTTATTAATTGTGATTTTACTACTAGGATTTATTTTTTCATAGTGAATAGCAAGTTCTATTTTTCCTCTTTTTAGTTCGTTCTTTATTATAGACCTTAATGAAGAATCAATTTCTTTAAATACCGTTGGTATTTTAAGACTTAGGTCTAAAAACTTACTATTAAGAGATCGTATTTCTATATTTACATGAAGGTGACCAATGGTAACTTCTGACTTACCAAAACCGGTCATTGAATGTGTCATAAAATCTTATTTATTCCAAAAGTAATCAATTGATTTTATTAGTATTTATACTTACTAAATAAACACCTCCAAAAATCAGAAGAGAACATAATACACTAATAAATTCTATTTTTTCTCTTCCGCTGAAAACGGCAATGATAGAGGTTAAAACAGGTTGGAGATAAATATATGTACTTACTACAGTTGGGCTTACATATTTAATTCCATAAATATTAAATAGATAGCACAAATAAGTGGTGAATAAAATAACAAAACCTATTTTCATAATAATATTGCTACCCATATCCCAATTAACTTCATTTATTTCATATAATCCAAATGGAATTACGCCAATCAGTCCAAATGTAAATACCCATTTAACAACAGTAATGGGACTGTATTTAGTCATTAATGGTTTTACTAATATTAAATATAGGCCAAAACTAGTAGCATTTAAGAAAATTAATAAATCCCCCAATAAGCCGCTATTTCCAGCTCCAGATTTATTTTGAAATATTATTGTAACAGCTCCTATTAATCCAATTAATACACCAACAACCTTGGTAAGTCGTAATTTTTCTTTTAAAATAATAACAGATAGAACACTCACAATAATTGGGCTTGTCACCATAATAATTGACGCATGAATGGTAGATGTAAGTTCTAGTCCATTAAAAAACATCAATTGATTTGCTGTTACTCCAAACAATCCGCATAGCGCAAATTTAAGTAGGTCAGATTTAGATATTTCCTCGTAAAAAAACAAAGAAGTTATCCAAAAAAGAAAAGTTGCGCCAATTCCTCTAAAGAGAATAAAAGTAAATGGCGGAACATATCCCCCGTTCATAACATCTTTAGCAAAACCATAATTTATCGCATAAATTAAATTAGCTCCTAAAATAGCAAGATGTGCAAAAAGTAATTTTTTGTTCAAAGTATGTGCAACATTTTTTCTTTGAATTTATTAAATAATTAGATTTGTGTCATCATACTAAAAATTTAAAATGAAATTCAATACTAAAGTAATTCATGCAGGTGTACACCCTGATGTTTCAACTGGAGCAATTATGACTCCAATTTATCAAACTTCTACTTATGTTCAAGAAGAAATTGGTGTTCACAAAGGTTTTGAATATTCTAGAACTGGTAATCCAACTAGACAAGCATTAGAAAATAATTTAGCAGCAATTGAAGGAGGCAAGTATGGTGCTTGTTTTGGAAGTGGTCTTGCGGCAATTGATGCTGTTGTGAAAATGTTAAATCCAGGAGATGAAGTAATTTCTACAAATGATCTTTATGGAGGTTCTTACAGAATTTTCACTACTATTTTTGAAAAGTATGGCATTAAATTTCATTTTGTAAATATGTTGGATATTCAAAATATAGAAGAAAAAATTAATGACAAGACCAAGCTTGTATGGGCAGAAACTCCAACCAATCCAATGATGAATATTATAGACGTTAAGGAAATTTGTGATTTGGCACATAAAAATAATATTATGGTAGGGGTGGACAATACCTTTGCGACTCCTTATTTACAGAACCCATTAGCGCTTGGAGCAGATGTGGTAATGCATTCAGTTACAAAATATTTAGGAGGACATTCGGATGTTATTATGGGAGCCTTGGTTACAAATGACGATAAAATTGCAGAAGAAATTTACAGGATTCAAAACTCAAGTGGTGCTGTCTGTGGTCCTATGGATTCCTTTTTGGTACTCAGAGGAATTAAAACGCTTCACCTTAGAATGCAAAGACACTGTGAAAATGGTGAAAAAATTGCTCACTTTTTAAATGATCATCCGCTTACAGACACAGTTTATTGGCCAGGGTTAAAGTCTCATACTAATCATGAAGTCGCTAAAAATCAAATGAAAGACTTTGGTGGAATGATTTCTTTTAATTTAGTTGGAGATGATTTAGATATGGCAAAGAAAGTAGTAAGCAAAACAGAATTGTTTACATTAGCAGAATCTTTGGGGGGTGTAGAGTCGCTAATTGGCCATCCTTCAACAATGACACATGCATCCATTCCAAGAGAGGAAAGAATTAAGTCTGGGGTAGTTGATTCACTTATAAGGTTAAGTGTAGGAATTGAAGATGTTGAAGATTTAATTAATGATTTAAAAAATGCTTTGAGGGCTTAAAAAATAAAAAATGAAGATAATTTTATCAAGTATATTTTTTCTAATTCAAGTTTCAATATTTTCTCAATCTGTAGATTCCAAAACAATCGATCCTGCTAACTGTAGAGATGGTGAAAATGTAGAATATTGTAAGACCCATAAATTAATGAATAAGCTAAAAAAAGACCCAGAAGCTCATCGTCAATTTTTAGAAAATCAATTAGAATTAAAAAAAATAGTAAATCAAATTTCCAACAATCCTCCAAACAGAGTTATTTTTACTATCCCTTTGGTATTTCATGTCCTGCATAATGGAGGAACTGAGAATATTTCGCGTCAGCAGATTGAGGATGCTGTAGCAATTTTAAATAGAGATTTTAGATTGCAAAATGCAGATGCCAATAATGTTCAGTCGACCTTTTCCGGTATGCCTGCTGATATAGAAGTCGAATTTAAATTGGCAACAAAAGCGCCTAATGGACAATGTTTTAGTGGTATTACTAGAACTCTAAGTCCTTTAACTAATAGTGGGGCAAATGGCCAAAACCAAATTTCTGCAGTAATTTCTGGAAATGATGTGTACAATGGG
>CALKFX010000146.1 GCA_938084875.1 uncultured Flavobacteriales bacterium
GAAACTTATGGTGATTAAAAATGTAAAAGCGGCTAAAGATGCCATTATGCCACCTATAAGCTGGACAAAACCTGTTCCAACTAAATTTCTCACTCCTTCAACATCTGTCATTATTCTAGAAACAAGTGCTCCAGACTTATTATTGTCAAAATAATTAATTGGAAGAGTAAGTACTTTCTTTTGAACTTTAGTCCTCAGTTCTGCAATAAGATATTGTGCCTCAACGCCGATAAATCTAGTAAGAAGATAAGAAGTTAAAGAATTAACCAATATTGAAAAAATTACAATTCCTACAATTTGAATAGTCAATTCCATATCTTTTCCTAGAGCATCGTTAACAAAAGTCTTCATTATGATTGGTGTAACAAGCCCAGAAGCTTTACTAATCACTATCAAAAAAAGACCAATGAATAATAATTTTTTTCTTGGCCAGATAATGGTTTTAAATGCTTGTCCAAAAGTTACTTTACTTTTATTCATACTAATTTTTAATTATTTCTCAAATGTATTATTAAAAGCTTCCATTAATTTGATGTTTGAAAATTAAATATTAAAAAAAATAATTATTCAATGCGCGCATTGAGTGTTTTTGTATATTTCTTTTAAACTTTATAAAAAATGAATAAAATTCTATTTAGTATTCTGGCAATTATTCAAATTTCCAAAGGAATATATATAGCTAAAGTCGAGAATCTGACCAATCATTTTGTGACCACTAAAAAGTTAATTATAAAATATAATTCTATAAAATTAGTTTGGTATTAATAGTAATTCATGACTTAAGTTGCTATTAATTTGTCCTTTAGAAAAGTTTATTTTTCTATACTTACCATTAAGAAAAAGATATAATTGATCGTCATAATGGTTACTCCAAAAATTTCCTGAATTACCACTTGGCAAAATAGAATAAGAATTTTCGGGACTTCCAATGTCAATTAATCTTCTTGTAGATGGTAAAGAAGATACTTTATAATCGTGATTTCCTGGTGTGGACATAGATTTATTAATCACATTGTTTGCCCCTGGAATCGGAAATGGACCAAGATTAAATATATAATCCAATGGACTTAACTTCCCCAATGGATGTTCATAGGTTATAGTATGAATATTTCCCCAATCCCAATTATTAATATCTTCTCCCAATTTATCTTTGATTTCGTTTACTGCATTTTCAAAACCATTATAGATAAGATTATCTCTTAATTCCTCGTTACTATGAAGAGAATCCATTTGAAAAGGAACTATTTTCTTAAAGATAAAATTTTTAAAAAAATCCCAATGATCTAAATTATTCATGTAAATCCTAAAATAATCTTTTCCCAATGTAGGTTCTAAAACTGACTTTAAAACATGATAAATAGTTAATTGAAAAATACTTGCTCCTTTAGAGTCAACTGGCATATATCCGTCCCATTTTTTTAATAACTCGTATGCTTTACTTTCAACATTTGAAAACTGAACAGCAAGAGGCTTCAAGGCAGTAATTATTTCCATATTAATACTTAATCCAGAAAAAAGAAAATCGTCATTTTGTATCTTTTTTAGTTCTTCAGTTGACCATGTTTCTTGTTGGGCTAAAAGCTGATATATTCTATGGGCTCGGTCGGTAGTCCTAAAATAGCCGTCTAGTCTAGGAATAGATTCAATCTCATTAGCTGTAGGTAAATTATTGGCAGTTATAATTACACCACTTTTTGGATTAATGATTTGAGGGTTGTTCTCAAAAGAGACATAAGATTTAATATTATGATTTGGATTACTTCCATCTAAAATAGACTTGGCATTAATATTTGAATCTCTTACAGGTAATCTACCAGTTGCCCACCAAGCAATATTTCCTTGCTTGTCTACGTAGGAAAAGTTTAAACCTGGAGACGTAACTTTAGAAACAGAGGATTGAAAATCAGTAATATCATTGGCTGTTGTAACTTCATAAAGCATGTCAAAAAATGGATTTTCTAAATTGTAAAAAATCCAAGAAAAAGCCAATGGAGAGCCTGTATATCCGTCTATATAATCACTTATAATTGGACCATGAGAGGTAACTCTAATATTTAAATCTTCTGGACTCTTATCTTTAACTTTTATTTGTTCTTTTATTACTTGAGAATTTACCCACTTCCCATCAAAAAGAACTTGGTTTTTATTTTTAGGATTAAAAATTTCCTTATAGAGATCTACTTCATCATTTTCAAACATAGTCATTCCCCAAGCTTTAAAATCGTCATGACCAATTAATGGAAAAGGAATTGTAGGTATATAATAACCATAATTATTATATCCAGGATAAGAAATATGAGCTTCGTACCACACATCTGGTTTTGAAAGACCAATATGAGGATCATTGGCTAAAATGGCATTACCACTAGCGGAGCGAGAAGGAGAAAGAACCCACGAATTGCTTCCATGGAATGGGGGAACAAGACCAGTTAATTTTTCTGTTAAATCAAAGTAAGAAATTAACTTTTTATATGCAGAGTCGCTCATTTGCTCTTCATTAAAATAATGTCTTTTTGGAATAGATTCTATTTCCTCTTCCATGATGGTTAAAAAATTATTATCTGCATAATCTGGAAAAATTATTGCCAAATCATTTTTAGATATTTTCTCTTTCAGCATAGAAAAAAGCATATCTCTTCTAATACCATCCATTAGAGAAAAAGACATATAAATAGTCATACTTGCAACATCTAATCTATCAAACGGTCTTACTTCTTCCCCAATTAAGCGATGCTCTATGGTTCTAGGTCCAGTTTTAATAAAATAATTTACACCTTGAATATAGGCATCAATATATTTTAGTGCATCTGAACTAATTTTTGAAGTGTCTGAAAGGTATTGCTTTGCTTTATTAGAAATTAAATAAGTTTTGAACATTTTGTCAATTTCTATTAAGTCCTCTCCTAAAATTTCAGAGAGTTCTCCCCTAGCTAATCTTCTTTGAATATCCATTTGAAACATCCGGTCTTTGGCAACAGTATATCCATAAGCAAAAAGTGCATCGTGCTGATTTTTTGCTTCTATATGGGGAATTCCCCATTGGTCTTTTTTAATGGAAACTTTCTCTAAGATTTCGTCAAGAGCCACCTGACCATCATTAGAAGGTTTGCTAAAATGGATAATTCCGTAGATAATAATTAATATAGCAAATGCTAAGCTAATTAATATTAAAAGAAAGTATTTTTTCATTGACCTAAAATATTATTAAAAACTTACTCTTTGGTAAGTTGTAAAGCAGTTCTTATTTGAAAAAAAAAATAAATCATAATACCAGCAACAATAGTCTTTTGAGCAGTTACTTGGACAAAAAGACCTTCTTGGCTTCCATGGGCACTAGGTCCAAAATCCATAACAATTAAAAATAAAAAAAGTAAGATGGTAAAGCCAAGAGTAGCAAAGGAAATAAATTGATCAAATTTTGGAATTTTAAATACGATATAGGTTTGTAAGACAGCATGAATAAAAAGAGTTCTAAATGCCATCTTTACAAATACTAAATGCCAAAATTTAGAGGTTTCTTCCGCAGAAAAAACTGAAATAAATATGAAAGATAAAATGGAAACAGAAATACTGGCTACTAAAAAAAAACGGAGCCATTTACTATTTATAAATTTTACTTCTAGCTTTAAAAAGGAAATGAAAAATGAAAAATAAGAAAGGGCAAATATTATTAAAGAAGAATTAAATAAAGTGGCAGAAAAAGTATTTATCTCTCCGTTTCTAGCTGTCCACTCTCCAAGATTACTAAAAAAATTATAAAAAAAGTGATAACCCTCAGTACTGGAATCTAAATAGGTGCCACCTGGATAAAAGAGCATAGCAATTGTATTAAAAATCACAAAAACCGAAATACCGATATATCCTTGCCAGAATTTAAAATTTGATTTTTTCATAAAATTTTAATTTTTGCCAATTTTAATGACATTTTAATGGTTTTTTGCCACTTTTTGATGATTTACGGCTGTTTTTTAGTCATTTTCATTAAAAATTAATGTTTTTTAATTATTTATTGAAATTTTCTTTGAAAGCAAGTCTACTTAATGGTTCGTATTCTTCTCTCTCTCCTAACAGTACTAAATTCTTGCTTTTAGAAATTCGATGGCTGTAATTAGCTAAATTTCCAGTTTTTGTACAAATCGCATGTACTTTAGTAACAAATTCAGCAATGGCCATTAAATTAGGCATAGGACCAAAAGGATTCCCTTCAAAATCCATATCTAGTCCAGCTACAATTACTCTTTTTCCACCATTAGCCAATTTATTACATACATCAACAATTCCATCATCAAAAAATTGAGCCTCGTCTAATGCTACCACATCAATATCCTTAGATAATTGAATGATTTCTTTAGAGGATTTTACAGGAGAAGAAATTATCTCGTTTGAGTCGTGTGAAACAACTTTACTTTCGCTGTACCTAACATCAGTTGTAGGTTTGAATATCAAAGTCTTTTGCTTGGCAAATTCTGCTCTTTTTAATCTTCTAATTAATTCCTCAGTCTTCCCTGAGAACATAGAGCCACAAATGACTTCAATCCATCCTAACTGTTGTGAATTTTGAACTTTACTTTCTAAAAACATAATCTAAAATATTAAAAAATCTGTTCGCCTATTAATAGCTCTAGACTTAGTTGAATTATTGGGAACTTTAGGACTTGTTTCACCATAACCTTTAAATCTTAATCTATCTTTTTCAATTCCATTACTCAATAAATACTCCATAACACTAAATGCTCGGTCCATAGAGAGAGCTAGATTTGCTTTATCAGGACCAATATCGTCAGTATGTCCTTGTATCTCTATATTAATTTCTTCAAATTCTTTTAACCAATCTATAAAACCATCTAATACAATTTTTGAAGATTCTTTAAGCTTAGAAGAATTGGACTCATAAAGTATATCGTTTAAAGTAAATGACTTGCCCTTTTCTATTTTTTTAGTCTCAATAACCTTATCCTTAATAATCGTATTGGACATATCGCTTTCCGAAATCAACAAAGATTCAAATGCACTTCCTTCATTTTCTATCTGCAACAATGCATTTCCTTCAATATTTTCAATATTAACAATAGCTACAAAATCTCCTTCTTGGTCCACATTAAAAGCCTGATCTGTTTTATTCCCTTGCTTGTCTCTCAAGACTATCCTTGTTTCGTTATCCAAATTTGCCTTTCCCTTTACTAATACAATTTTGTCTGGCTTTGCTTTTTCCGGAATTTCAAAGTAAAATATATCTTTTCCGCCTAAACCTTCTTTTCTAGTAGAAGAAAAATAACCATAGTGTCCATCCACACTAACAATTAAAGATTCTTCCGATTCTTCACTATTTATAGGATATCCAATATTTTTTGGCTCATCCCAGATGTTAGTTTCAGGATTTTGTTTGGAATAAAAAATATCAAATCCGCCTGCACCCCAACGATAATCTGAAGATTCAGAAACAAAGTATAAAGTTCTACTATCTGTGTGTATAAAGGGAGATTTATCACTTTCTTCGGTATTTATTGGTCTTCCAATATTTTTGGCTTTGGACCAAGTTCCGTCCTCATTTCTATTTGAATAATAAATATCAGTTTTGCCAATACCACCCGGTCTAGCAGATGAAAAAAATAAAGTATTACCATCTCCCGATAAAGATGGCTGTGCTTCCCATGTCTGAGGACCATTAATATTAGGGCCTAAATTCTCTAAAGCTGACCACCTGTAAAAAGAAGTATCGTATTCTATACCTTCTTTTTTTAGAGTTAATGTTGTTTTTTCTTTTTTAGATATATATATATCGCAGTTAAAGTATCCACCATTGCTAATACAAGCACATATATACATTTCTTTATTATTTAGAGATATAGATGCACCTCCATATTTTGGTCCTTGGTTAAAAGGTTTTTCTAAAGGTTCTCCTTTTTTGAAATCGTCTCTAAAACTTTCTCTCTCTCCAAAAGCGAATAATTGCTCATGATGAACAGCATAATCTCCTTTAATGTAATCGTCGTATTCAATGGTATAATATATTTGCTCGTTGTCTGGAGAAATAACTGGCAGAATTTCATTTTTTTCAGATGAAGATATGTTTTTAAGAACTTTTGGAATAAATGGAACTGGATTTGAATAAAAGTTGCAGTAAAAATTAGACATTTCTAAAGAAGCATTGATATATAATTTTTGATTGGAATAAACAGAGGAAATTCTTTTTTTGTCTTCTGTTGGGAATTCTAAAAATTTCTGAAAATATTTAACTGCTTCACAATCGTTTTTATCTTGGTAATATATTAACCCAAGAAAATAATAAATATCTGCATGGTAAGTCGGACAAATACGCTCCAATTCAAGAAAATATTTTTTTGGGAAATCCATACTCCCTCCAACAGAATATTTTCTTCTAAATGAAGATTTGGCCAATTCCCAAATACAAGGGATACATTCTTCTTCTAAACTTAAAGTTTCTAGAAGAAATTTTACTCTGGTTTTATAATCATACTTTTTATAATTCTTAGCTTTTGAAAATAGTTTTTCTACACTAGATGGAATTTCTTCATCGCATTGTGAGTCCTGGGCAAAAAAATTACCATGAAAAAATAAAAAGGAGATAATTAAGTATATGTTAATTCTATTAATCAACAATTTTAATTTCATTTTCTGAAAAAGCAACCATAGCAGCTACAGTAGCATCCCCAGTAACGTTTACAGTGGTTCTACACATATCTAGAATTCTATCAACAGCAAAAACAAGACCAATACCTTCCACTGGAATTTGGGGAAATAAACCAAGAACAATTGTCAACATCACCAATCCAGCGCCTGGAACTGCAGCAGAGCCTATGGAAGCAAGAGTAGCTGTCACTAGAATAGAAAGCTGATCGGTAATAGATAAATCAATATTAAACGATTGTGCAATAAAAACAGCTGCTACGGCTTGATACAAACTAGTTCCATCCATATTTATTGTAGCTCCTAAAGGCAAAACAAAACTCGATACTTTTTTTGAAACTCCTAATTCTTCTTCTACTCTTTCCATAGTTAATGGCAAAGTTGCCGCACTAGAACTTGTAGAAAAAGCCAGAAGTTGCGCTGGTGAAATGGCTTTAATAAATCGAATGAATTTAACTTTGGCAAATCGTCTAATCAAAAAAGGATAAATAATAAATACCATTACAGCCAATCCTATAATTACAGTAAGGCTATAAAGACCTAAGCCAGACAAAATTTGAAAAGCAAAATTCAGGTCACCTTCTGAGACCTGTACCAAAACCCCAGCCAATAATGCAAAAACACCAATTGGAGAATACAACATAATAATATCCACTATTTTAAGAATGATTTCATTTACACTTTCAAAAAACATTCTGGCAGGATTGGATTTGCTTTCAGGGATCATGACCATAGCAATTCCAAATAAAATAGCAAAAAAGATAACCTGAAGCATATTTCTGTTATCAGAAGCACTTACAACAAAATTACTTGGAACTAAATCTACTAATGGCTGTAAAGGACCGTTTTTCTTAGTAGCAGTTGCCACCTCTAACTTTTCTTGAGATTTATTAGAATATTTCTCAACTAATTTTACTCTAGTTTCATCATTGATGAATTTGCCAGGCTGAATTGTATTTACCAAAAACAAACCAATAATAATCGCTATAACTGTCGTAGAAATATAAATGAATATTGATTTTCCTCCCATTTTACCAAGAGTTCTTATATTATTCATTGAGGCAATTCCAACAATTAAGGATACCAAAACTAGAGGGACAGCTAGTAATTTTAAAGCATTTATAAATATTTGACCAAATGGAGATATCCAATCTTGAGTGAAATCAATCCACCCTTGAATAGTAGCCAAAATACTATATGCTAGTCCTAAAACAAGTCCAATTATAATTTGAATGTAAAGTGGTATTTTCTTTTTCATAAATTTTATAACTTACTTGTTCTATTTCTTAGTAGATGATCTGCCAATACTATAGCAGCCATAGATTCCACAATAGGAACAGCTCTAGGTACTACACAAGGATCGTGTCTTCCTTTAACGCTCAACTCCACATTATTTTTTTCTTTGTCTATGCTGTTTTGTTTACTCATAATAGTTGCAACTGGCTTAAAAGCAACTTTAAAATATATTTCTTCTCCATTGGAAATACCACCTTGAATTCCTCCTGAATTATTTGTTTTAGTAGAAACATTACCATTTTCAACAATAAATTCATCGTTATGCTCAGAACCAGTCATTTTTGAACCATTAAATCCTGAACCATATTCAAAACCCTTGACTGCATTTATCGAAAGCATTGCTTTTCCTAAATCTGCATGCAATTTATCAAAAACAGGCTCCCCTAATCCAGCCTCTACTCCACTTATAATACACTTAATTTGTCCACCAACTGTATTTCCTTTTGATTTTAAATCAGTAATTAAATTTATCATTTTGTTTGAAGCATCAGGATCCGGACATCTAACAATATTTGAATCGTAATCTTTATTTAAATCTACGTTCTTTTCATCGACAAAAATATTTCCAATACTTGAAACATATGCTGAAATTTTAATTCCATAATTATTTAATAATTGTTTGGCTATCGAACCGGCAACAACTCTACAGGCAGTTTCTCTAGCAGAAGATCTTCCACCACCACGATAGTCTCTTGAACCATATTTTTCTTCATAAGTATAATCTGCATGAGATGGCCTAAATACATCTTTAATATTACTGTAGTCTTTAGATTTGGAATTGATATTTGGAATTAAAAACCCAATTGGAGTTCCTGTAGATTTGCCTTCAAAAATTCCGGAAAGCAATTGTACTTTATCGTCTTCCTTTCTAGAACTAGTTACTTTACTTTGTCCAGGTTTTCTTCTATCTAAATCTTTTTGAATTATATCTTTATCTATTTCTAATCCTGCTGGACAGCCTTCAATAATTCCACCAATCATGGAACCATGCGACTCTCCAAAAGATGTTAGTTTAAATAAATTTCCAAAAGTGTTTCCCATAATAAAATACTAATATAGGATAAAGAATAATTAGACTAAAGATTGTCAATATATTCATTTATAGTTACAGCATCTTTATAGTCCATAACATGGAAATAAAAACATAACCAACGTTGACCATCGTAATCGGATTCTTGAAAAAAATCAAAATTATTATTTAAAATAAAAAGTGGATGATTCATTATTTTAAGCTGAATCTCTTTGGTATTTGATTTTTCATTAATCGGTATTCTACTATACACTCTTTTTAAATTACCTGTAAATAATTCAAAACTTCCCTTAAAAACTTCTTTGTATTTTATTTTTAACCTCTCTCCTTTAATGGTTAAAATTTCAAAATAAGAAGAAGAATAAGAAACTAATTTCCCCTCTTTACCATTGACTAAAAGGTTATTACCTAAAATATATCCATACTGAAAAGCAAAAATTATCCCAAGAAACAAATTCTTAAGATATTCCCATAGTAAAGCAAGTAGTATTAGCACAACACTGCCTGCAATTATGATATTTTCATTAACAACATCTGCAACTTTTATGAACATAAATAAGATCCAAATTAGGTAAACAAGGACATCATAAAAAAATATATACTTTTTATAAGATGGCTTACTTTTTAATGAAAATGTCAAAAATCTTCTTAATAAAATAATTAACCCTAAAAGAATTAATAGCTGAAAAACAAAATTAAATATGTAAGGCAATACTGTCAATTGGCAATTAAATTTTTGTTACTAAAATACAAATGCAAATAAGGAAGAACGTATTGACTAATCTCTACAAAGCTACCTTCTGACGAGAGAATATTCTCGGCTTTAAAAAAAGATATATATTTAGCTATCAATGCCTCATCCCATGGTGAGAAATATTCTTTAAGATATTTCAAATCTATTTTTTTGTGCAGAAAAATTTGAAGTAAAACCATAATTTCTGCATTATTTAAAACATCAGGAAAAGTAATTTTAAAGTCATTAGAAAATTCAAAACTATTGGTTTCATTTTTAACTATTGAAGCTATCCAAAAATTATTAAACCACCCTATATTTCCATTGGTAATAGCATTAATTTTATTAAAATTTAACGCAGATCTTAAAGACTTTGAAAAGTTGATTTTATTACCTTTACTGTAGATATCAATTCCCGCAAGACTGTTTTTATATCTCACAATACTTTCCAATTGTTTTTTAGAAAAATCAAGCGTAGAAATATATTTTGAAACATAGTTGTCAATCTCAGAATTAATTTTTAAATGATAGAGGAAGTTTTTATTTATTTCAATAATAAATACTAATTTATTTTCGTAGCGTTTAAAAATATCTAACCAATTGTTAATTGCATTGTAACCATTGGTGTTTTTTCTCCACCATAAATCAAAATCATTTAGGAAAACAATAGAGCCACTATCTAATTCCACTAAATCAATTAATTTTGAGGAAGTATCATTCACCTTGTGCAACAGTTTTGGCAATTGCCTTTCTACAGAACTATCTGAAATATTATTTGGAGGATCAACCGCAAAACAATTCTTCTCATTCAAGGATTCTATAAGGTAATTAAGAATGTATGTTTTTCCGGATTTAGATTCTCCAGAAACAACAATGACATTTTGACTTTTTATAGATTTTGAAGCAAGAGACTTTTTGATATTGTAAATTTTATCTTCAATAAATTCAGAAAAAAAGTTATTGGGTTTTGAATTATTGTTAAATAACTGAAGATATAATTTTGGGAGATCATCAAGTTGAGTTTTGGTAGGATTACAGTCTTTAACAAAATTTCTAATTATTTTAATTTTATCAGACTGTGAACGAAGTTCTTTTGGAGGTTCCTCAACAGAAACTAAGTCAACAAATGACAAGAATTTATCGGAAATAAAATTTTGAATGTTAACCAATGCCGATTTGGAAAAGGAAGAACTTGATTCCACATACTTTTTAGATTCGTTTGATAATAAGAAATGGTAATCAGAAAATTTTCTAGTACTTATTTTCAAATCCTCAAAATAGGAGTTGAATCTCTCGTTTTTCATGATAGAAGTCTTTTTAAATTCTTCAATTTTAAAAATCAATTTTTTCTTAGCATCTTTTAATAGTTCTGGACTTTTTTGATTGTCCATGGTAAATACTACAAGTTTAAAAGAACTAATTAATTCTTCAAATTCTTCTGTTAACCAGTCTTTATAATCTTTTGAAGCATTGGTAATAGGGAATATAATATTTTCACTATACAAGTATTGTAGACTACTTTTTAAATTGAATTGCTTTTCAATTAAATTATTTTGTTTAGTTAGAAAATTATCTATGTCTTGTGGAGAATATAAATTAATTTCAGATGGTATTTTTTCAAAAATATCCTCGTTAATAATCATCCAGTTATTAGGTTCTAAAGATCTTAATATACTTCCGAAAGTTCTTTCTAATTTATCAATCCAGTTATTGATATCTATCTGTTTTTTTAGTAATGATTTTTTAGAGGAAAGATTAAGTAATTCTTCAATTTGAATAAAAGTATTTTTATTAAGAATAATGGATAGCTCATTTATTTGTTTTGTTGCCAAATGTTCAATTATGGTAGAGCAACAGTACAAAGCTTTTAAATTATGGAATACAAATACGTTCTTAGACATTCCAAAAGGAAATTCCTCTAATTGGTTCCATTTTTTCCTATAAGTTTTAGGATTAAAATTATCTTCTCTGTTTTCTACTAATAACTTGACATTATTCTCACCAATATCTTTTATAACAGCATTTATAAGCTTGGTAACTAATAAATTTAATTCTTCATTTAATTCAGAGAAAACCTCTCTATTAACCGCATTTAATACAGAAAGCATTTCCTTCTTCTTTTCTTGTCTAATAAAATCCTTGTAAGAATTTATATATCTAATATGAATGCTACCAAAAATTCTTAAAAGTTGATCAAAATGAAGTACGAAGTTATTTTTAAGATGAAAATCAATTAATTCAACAGCTGGTAAAATCACAAAAATATCTTTACCACCATTTAAATAACTAGTTTTTAACTTTTGGCTGTAAGCACTAAGCAAGAAATTTTTGTTTTCAAGAAATTCCAAAGAATACCTAAAGTTGATTTTTAAAGGAATATTTGATAAAAAACTATTGATTAAATTAAAATAATTCTCAATGTTTTTTAAAGTACTATATTCTAAATCATCTGCAATATTTATTACTTTATCGGTATTGTATAAATGTATTTTTAATTCATCTAATAATTTAGATTTGTTATAGACATTAATGTAGTACTCTTCGAATTTAACAATTGAGGATTGGAGATCACTAATAAAAGTTTGATTTATTTGCTTTAGTTGTTGGTGCCAAGAGTTGGTTTGATGGTCAAAATTATTGTCATAAGTTCTAATTAAGGAACCACTAATTTTTTCTTTAAGAACTATATTTTTTGGGTTGTTAATAGTCTTAGCAATAGTTTCAGTTTTATAATCGTCTTTAAAACTATTAGATGCTTCAAGAAATAAAGCCGAACCTATTTCACCAAATAAGTCATTTGAAGATTGAATAAATTTTTTCTCAGTCCCTAGTTTAAGTTCCGGTATTTTTATTAAAATAAGATCCGTTTTGTGACTTTTAACTCTTATATATTCATTTATATCTTTCTGCTCTAAATAATTATTAATTACCTGAAGTTCTGCATTCATTCGTTTTCTATCAATGATAGAGCTTATTTTAGCTTCAATTTCATCTGAATTAGTGTTTTTTGAATTGACAAAATATATTTTAAGAACAGCTTTTTTCCATTTTTTTGAAGATCTTAAAAACTTAACTAATTGAAGAGATAATTCATTTTCTTTATTAAACCCGTTCCACCATAAATCAATAGAGCCAAAATTTCCAAATCCTCTTTTCTCATCGTAATCTAAATAAAGTATGTTGTAATCTAAATCTTTGAGTTTCTGAGTCATTTCACTAAACCAAATTGGATCTTTGGTATTCTTAGCCCAGCCCATTAACACAGTATTTGGATCTATCCCTGAAAAACCATAAGTTGTAGCTATAGATTCGATTCCTTTAAATACATTTTGACAATATAACTTCCTATGAAAAATAGAATCGTCTATTATCAAATCATCTTTAGTGTTTTGATGAGACTTTGGAAATAAAACTTTTGCAGATTTTGTTTCAATCAAATCAAAATTAGACACCATTCCAGCTCTTCCAATAATTGATTTTCCGAAATCTATTAAATGAGGCCTATTTGCAGTTCCTCCACTAAAAAGCAAAATATTAGGTTGCCAATTTCTTTTGTGAACCGTCTTTTTCTGAAGATTTTTTAAGCCTGTTTTCACTACAGTATTCCAAACACTTAACCAAACATCACCAGTTCCAAGCACTAAGTCTTTTTTAGATAACCAAAACCAAAAAATCATCATAAATAAAACTGCAATTAGTGTAGCTCCAAGATTCAATTGAATCATTAAAAGCAAGGTAGAAATTGCTCCTAAAAGTGAAATCCATATGGGAATTTTAAACTTTGGTCTGAAATCAGGGCTAGACCATTGTTCTAAAAAACAAGATAGATTAATAAATAAATAAGCTGCCATATAAAACATAGCAACTAGTTCTGCAATAACATTCAGCTCCCCAATAAGAATACCAATTTCAGCTATTATAAAAGTAAGAAATAAGGCATTTCTAGGTTCTTTATTTAGGCCCGATTCTTTGGCAAATATATTAGGGGTAATATTATCTAATGACATAGCCTGTAGTATTCTTGGCCCTCCTAAAATACCACCTAATGCAGAAGATAAAGTAGCGCCCCAAACACCTCCAAGAACTAAAAGTGGAATAGCACCAAATTCAATTAATACATTGTTATTAGACTTTAGGAATTGTCCATCAATATTGTAATAAATAAATAGAGAGAGTAATATGTAAATAATTAAACCTATAGATATTGACAACATGGTTCCCCATGGAATAGAAATCTTAGGATTTTTTAAGTCTCCACTCATAGCAACACCTGCTGTAAATCCAGTTACTGCAGGAAAAAAAATTCCAAATAATGTAGCGAAACTTGGGGATTCAATTATATCTGATCCAATTTTTAAACCTTCTGAAGAACCTAGAAAAACAGATCCCAATGAGAGCACAATTAGCCCCAAAATAACATACTGAATCTTTAGAGCAAAACTTGTACTTATATAAGCAATTACAAGAACAACAAATAAAGCAAAAGAACCAAACAAACGAAGTTTATTGGTTGATATTCCATTTATAGCCCAATCTTCGTTTATGACCGGAATTAGACTCTCTGAAAAACCAATTAAATAAAGAGAAATGCTAAAAGAAGTAGCAATAAAAATAGTTAGTCCAATGGCCCCTCCAATTGGAAGACCAAGACTTCTAGTAAGCATGTAATAAATACCACCCTTATCAATTTTTTTATCAGTTGCAATTGAGGAAACGCTTAAGCCTGTAGTAATAGAGATTAAATGAGCAAAAAATATGATACTAATAAACTGTAGAATGCTGGAAGAATTACCCACGACACTACCAAGTCTCATGTACATAATGACCCCTAATATTGTTAGTAAAGAAGGGGTCAAGACACCACTAAAAGTTCCAAATTTTTTCTGACTTGCCATTAAAAGAATGAAATTTATTAATAAATATGCTAAAAGGAAATTATATTACAGTCATTAATTAAAACAAATATGTTTAAGAACTTAAAAGTATTAGAATTATCAAGTGTGTTAGCTGGTCCTGCAGTCGGAATGTTTTTTTCTGAACTTGGGGCACAAGTTGTTAAAGTAGAGAATAAAACAACTAATGGAGATGTGACTAGAAAATGGAAACTTCCAAATGAAAAAAAAAGTGACTTATCTGCTTATTTCTGCTCTGTTAATTACAATAAAAACTATATTTTTTTAGATTTCAAAAATCAAAAAGATAGAACAGAACTAGAAATTTTAATAAAAAATTGTGACATAGTGATTACTAATTTTAAGGGGGAAGATGCAGCTAAGTTCAGTTTGAATTTTGAAGACTGTAAAAAAATAAATTCTAATATTATATATGCACATATAGGAGGATTTAAAACCAATCCAAATAGAGTAGCTTTTGACATAGTGCTTCAGGCGGAAACAGGCTACATAAACATGACTGGAAATGAAAAAGAATTTGCAAAAATGCCAGTTGCTTTAATTGATGTTCTTGCTGCACACCAAATAAAAGAAGGAATATTAACTGCGATGCTATTACAGACAAAGGAAAAAAAAGCTTATAAAGTCTCTACAACATTGGAAGAAACTGCAATTGCATCGCTTATGAACCAATCTTCTAATTTCTTAATGGCTGGGCACCAAGCAAAACCTATTGGCACCTTACATCCAAATATTTCACCTTATGGAGAAGTGGTAACAACTCTAGACGAGAAGAAATTAGTTTTAGCAATTGGAACAGATCATCAATTTGAAATATTTTCTAAAATTATTTCTATTGAAAAAAAATGGATGGATAAATTTAAGACCAATCAACAACGTGTAGAGGATCGAAAACTTCTCTTTGAAATTATAAATACCAAAACCAAGGAAATATTATCAGATGATTTAATTGCTAATTGTTTTGAAAAAAATATTCCAATAGGTGAAATTAATACTGTAGAAAAAGTAATGAAAAGCGAAACAGCAAAAGAAATGGTATTAGAAGAAATTATTGATAATCAACAAACCAAAAGAATCAAAACGGTAGCTTTTGAATTAACTAGCTGATTTTAGTTTATTGATTTTTGAATTCAATACCTTAACTATTTTCTTACCATCCTCTTTGGAAATTTGAGATCCAAAATTGTATTCTTTGTCAAGCGCATTAATGATAATTGTTCCTTGACCTACTACCCAAAAAGAATCATTAAAAACTTTAGAAAAAGATTTTTCCTCCAACGGAGCCAGTTTTATTTTTTTAATATTACTAGTAATAAATTCTTTTGCTCTTCCATAGCCCCAAAGTGATTTTTTGACAGAAAATTTATCTTCATCAATTCTAATAAATTCAATTCCAAATCGTCTCCAAATCAATACTCTTACAACTTTATATAGAAAATAGGTCCAAAAAACTAAAAAAGTATAGAAATAAATCTTTTGGTCTTGAAGTTCTTGAGTGAAAAATAAAAAATATAATATTACTAGTCCACAAGACAACCAAATAAAGAGCCAAATAAGCATAACCAATATCTTCCATTGGTCAGTCTTTGAGGAGATTATCATAGTAAAAAAATCTGTGTGGTCCTCATAAGACACTCTATTTCCAATCCATTTCATAGTACAAAATTATCAACTTTAAATTATTTGTAGTAGATATACGAAACTTTTAATGCGAAAAACTGTATAAAGAACTCTAAAATTTAGGCATGGAAATTGATAAGTCTTTTAATATGATAAATAAATCAAAACTTATACTAGTAACTATTTTATATGTAATGGTAAATCTATTGAGCAGTAATGCAATTTCTCAAACAGAGAATACCTATGAAAATTTATTGGTATTATATGTAAACGAAGACTATAAAAACTGTTTCAATAAATCTTTAAAATACACCGTTAAAGATAAAACTAAAAAAGATCCTCTTCCCTATTTATTTGCTTCAAAAGCTAGTTATGAAATGAGTCAAGATCATAAATACACAGATGAATTTCCTAAAGCTAGAAAAACAGCTTTATCGTATGCTGCGAAATATCGAAAAAAAGACAAAGAATATCTATTTAAAGAAGATGCTGAAGAATTTATAAACGACTTTAAAATAAATATAATTGAAGAACTAGAAAATTACTTACAAGAAGGAACAGACAAGACCTACTCAAAAGCTGTAGGGCTAACCAAAAAAACTTGTGACATTGACCCTGAGGATGTTGGTGCAAAATTACTCTATTCGATACTTTGTACAATTACAAAAAATAAAACCAACGCTAAAGAATATTTAAAACTGTGTATTCCAAAATTAGAAGAATATGAAAAAAATAAATTCAGTCTTAAATATATGACCGAATCTCAACAATTATTTTTGAGATATGCGATAATGGAATACGCTAAATATTACAAAGAAAAAGATGCTGCAAAATCAAAGAAAATGATGGAGTATGGAAAGCCACTTTTTTATGAAGAAAATGATTTTTCTAAAATTGAATACAATATGGATTATAAATTCTTATTTGATGATTTTAAATAAGAAATTATATTAGGTCCTATGAGATTTATTCTTTTTTTATTTCTTGTTACATATACTTTAATTGGCTCTGGGCAATCTTATACATATAAAATTGGATTATTAAAATACAATGGTGGGGGGGATTGGTATGCCAATCCAACAGCATTGACTAATCTAATTGAATTTTCAAATAAAGAAATTGGAACTAATATTAATCCAAAATACGATGAAGTAGAAATTGGAAGTAATTTGCTGTTCAATTATCCATTTGTGCATTTGACAGGCCATGGAAATATTGTATTAAATCAACAAGAGATCAACAACTTAAGAAATTATTTAATTGCAGGTGGTTTTTTGCATATTTCGGACAACTATGGATTAGATCCTTTTATAAGAAAAGAAATTAAAAAAATATTCCCCGAATTAGATTTTGTTGAACTCCCCTATTCGCATGCCATATACCATCAAAAATTTGATTTTAATGAAGGATTGCCTAAAATTCACCAACATGACGAAAAGCCTTCTGTAGGATTTGGAATTATTTACAAGGGGAGGTTGGTATGTTTTTACGACTATGAATGTGATTTAAGCGATGGCTGGGAAGATTCAGATGTTCATAACGACTCTGAGAAAACTAGAACTAAAGCACTACAAATGGGGTCCAATATTCTTTCTTATACTTTTCTAGGGGCCAAAAACTAGTTTCTAAAATGCTTTAAATTCAAACCATATAAAACGATGAAAATTATTGGAAATATGGCAGAAATCAATAGTTGATTAAAATCAAATGGATTTATACTATAGGGAACCAATAAAATAAGTACTTGAATTAAGCAGTAGCCATAAAACCCCATTTTTTTAAAATTCCACATCATATAAACAAAAGCAACATTGCCTAAGTATAGAATTAGATACCAAATGGAAGTTTTGTCCATTAAATTGAAAATATCCTTGTACATATCTACCATTTCTTGATTTGGGAGTAGACTAAACATTTCTTGCTTTACATTTTCGTTAATAAACAAAGAATATAGAGTAGAAACAATAATTTGTATTCCAGAGCCTATCCAGCTTAAAATACATAAAACCTTTAGTAAAACAGGTCTTTCATTCAAATTCGATGAAGTATTTTGAGAGTTTTCAAACGTTGGTACAGATTCACTCATATTATAGTTTTATTGATAAATATAAATTCAAATTTTTAAGTTAAAAGTATAAAGTTAAAAAAAAGCTCCCCATAAATATGGAGAGCTAATGCGGACCGGACGGGACTCGAACCCGCGACCCCCTGCGTGACAGGCAGGTATTCTAACCAACTGAACTACCGGTCCAAATGGATGGTAAATTTAATTTTTTTGTCTGGAGTAACAAGCAATTAAATAGATTTTTAATATATTTTTTTTCTCTTCAACAAATATTCTAATAAAATTTGGTCAAAACCTATTTCAATATCGGCGCTAATTAAGTCTACTTTTTGTTGTTTTAGTAAGTTGTGAATCCTACTTTTTATAGAATTTCTCTCTGTTATATATTTTTCTTTAATTTGCTTTGGATGCATTTTAATAGATTCACCAGTTTCAACATCAACAACATTATAATATTTATTTTTTAAATTTAATTGATTTTCAAGATTGTGATGAGAAACATCAAAAACTACAATTTCGTGTAAATGATGTCTTAAATGTTTAATGGAATTGGCAAAATCTTCAGGATTATCAATGGCCATAAAATCCGAAAAAATAAAAACCAACGAACGCTTATGAATTTTTGATGCCAAATTATTTAGCATTTTAGCAATATTTGTTTTTTTATTTTTAAAACTTTTTTTCTGGTCCTCTAAAACTCTTTCAAGCTTAGAAAGTAAAAAGCGTTGATGTGTTAAAGATGATTTTGCGGGAGAATAAAAGTCTAATGCATCACTAAAAATAGATAATCCGAATGCATCTCTTTGTTTTCTCATTAAAAAAATAAGGGCTGCTGCAGCATCTACAGAAAAAGTAAATTTATTGTATGGCTGATCTACTGGAAACATCATTGAAGAAGAAGAATCTATAAGAATTTGACATCTTAAATTCGTTTCCTCTTCATATCTTTTAATAAATAGCTTGTCTGTTCTTGCTAATAATTTCCAGTCTAAATGTTTAACCGATTCTCCACTATTATATAATCTGTGCTCTGCAAATTCTACCGAGAATCCATGAAATGGACTTTGATGTAAACCAGTAATAAAGCCCTCAACAACTTGTTTTGCCAACAACTCTAGAGATCCAAATTTTCGTGCAGTTTTATAATTAATCACTTATAATAAATCATTTGCTAGATTAGCTAATTCAGATCTTTCTCCTTTTTCTAAAGTGATATGGGCAAAAAGATCATCTCCTTTAAGCCTGTCTATAAGATAAGAAAGACCATTACTCTGTTCGTCTAAATAAGGAGTATCAATTTGAAAAACATCACCAGTGAAAATAATTTTGGTGTTTTCACCTGCTCTAGTAATAATGGTTTTTACCTCATGAGGAGTTAGATTTTGAGCTTCATCAATAATAAAAATTACGTTTGAGAAGCTTCTTCCTCTGATAAATGCTAGTGCAGAAATCGTTAATTTTCCCTGCTCTTGCATTTCTTCAATTTTTTTAAACTTTTTTTCTTTACTTCCAAATTGATTTTTAATGAATTTTAAATTGTCAAAAAGTGGCTGCATATAAGGGTTAATTTTCTCATCTGCATTTCCTGGAAGGTAACCTATATCTTTGTTACTCAATGGAACAATTGGTCTAGCCAAAACAATTTGATGGTATAAATTATGTTGCTCTAAAGCGCTTGCCAAAGCCAAAAGAGTTTTTCCAGTTCCGGCAACTCCTTGTAGAGAAACAAGTTTGATGTCTGGATTTAATAGAGCATGAAGTGCAAAGGTTTGTTCTGCATTCTTGGGTTTTATTCCATAAGCATATTGTTTCTCTACTCTTTCTAGATGCTTTTCATGTGGATTGTAATAACCCAAAACAGAACTTTTACCGTTCTTCATTATGTAAAAGCCATTAGAAATAATTCTATTTTTTAATACACTCAAATCTTGTATAACACCATTTTTATAGAGTTTGTTAATAAAATTAGAATCAATTTTATCAAAGAGTTGTTTGCCGTTATAAAGGGTACTATCTCTATCTATTTTCCCAGTTTCAAAATCCTCTGCAGTGATATTCAAAGCTTTTGCTTTCAGACGTAAATTAATATCTTTGGAAACTAGAACTATCTTAGATTTTTTATTTGAAATTTTAAGACTTAAAGCAGCATTTAAAATCTTATGGTCATTTTTATTTCCAAAAATATTAACAGCATTATTGGTAAGGCTTTCATCTTCCATGATAATTTTAAACTTCCCACTTTCAATTCCATTGATAGGCACCCATTCTTGAAGGGTGAAATCTTTACTTAATCTGTCTAAAACTCTTATAAATGCTCTTGCCTCAAAATTTTTGGTATCATTACCTCTTTTAAAATTATCTAGCTCTTCTAAAACAGTAATTGGAATAGCTATATCATTTTCCTCAAAACAATGTAAAGAATTATGATCATGTAAGATTACAGATGTATCTAGAACAAATATTTTATTTTGTTTCTTTTTAGACATTTACAATAAAGAAAAACATTTTATATGTTAATAAGTTAAAATTTAATAACAATTTAATGAATGTTAATATTTAATTTAAAATCAAATTCTAAAACAGTTTTATTTTTTCTTTCATCTGAAACTTCTACTTTACAACTATGATTTCCAGGTAAGACATTAGAATATTTATCCAAACTAACTTTTAGTCTATTATTCTTAGAACTGAAGTTGGAAAGTACCCATTTATTGTCAATAAAAACATTGTACTTATCAACACCACTATTTAATTCTATGATTTTAAATACAAGTTCTTGATTTATATTTTTTTGGAAGTTATTTCCTATGTGATTGATTTTAGGAGGAATTGAATCAGTAAAGATTTTATACTTTCCAAACTTATTGACTTCTGCCGATATCCAATCCTTTGAAATATCTGCATTTTTGTTAATAATATTTCCGTTTTTTGTCAATTCTCCAATAAATAATTTGTCTCTGTTTAGGGATTCATTTTTAGATAATTTGATAGATAAGATAAATTTTCTTTTTAATGGAATATTAGAATTGTTAAAAGTGTAAATACTTTGTTTTTTAATTGGATGAATTGGAGTGTTATCATAAAGTGTATTGGAATCCATTACCACCAACATCGAACTATCCGGTGAGTAAATATTAATTGGTTGTATTTGCTGAATTGAAAAATCATTTTCACAACTACCAATAGATGTATTTTTAACAAAGAACTTTAATTTAGAAATATTGTTTTTAATATCTCCAACAACAATTTGAATTTCATGAATCAATGTATCTTGAAAGCAAATCAACCCATTACCAATATTTTTATCATATATCTGTAAATCATTATTTGGGTGAATATACATTTTATGGATTTTTTCTCTAATTTTTTGATAGGCACCATAATCTTTGTGAATATTTATTTGTCTATTAGTTTCAAAATCAATTTCATCAAATTTTAGTTGGTATTTATGTTGTTGGTCTATGTACATTTTAATAGAATAAACACCACAACTATTAGAACTATTATCATAATAATCTGTTGATTTTAAACCAAAGCCACTTAACCCGTTTAGGTAAATAATACTATCGTATTTTAAATGGTAGTTCTGGTTCTTTTTAATTGTTAGAAAATCTTTTGAAGAATAACTATCTAAACTATTAGCGTTAAAAAATGAATAAAGCCTCAATTTATTAATTATTGGAGGCTTGTTATCTGCAATATCAAAGTTAAATAGCTCCGGATTAATAGGATGTTCAGACTTAGTTTCTCTAATTTCGAAATGTAGGTGTGGTCCAGAAGATCCGCCTGTATTGCCAGAATATGCAATTACTTCTCCTTTGGAAACTGTTAAGTCTAAAGAATCTAAATAATAGGCTAAAGTTTCTGTTTGAAGCTCGTATTGGCGGTTTCTTAAAATCTTTTCTATTTTTTCTGGAAAATGATCTAAATGGGCGTAAACACTTGTAAAACCATTTGGATGGGCTACATATATTGCTTTGCCATATCCTCTTTTAGAAACATTAATTCTAGAAACAAAACCAGTGTCAATTGAGTAAATTCTATAATTAATTCTTCCATTGGTTTTTATGTCTAAACCTGTGTGAAAATGGTTGGATCTCAATTCTCCAAAGTTTCCAGAAAGTAGAATTGGAATTCCTATTGGAGGTCTAAAATTATACTTATTTTTTTCTTGAGAAAGAATAGACAATATTGAAAAAAAAACAGTAAAGAAAGATAAAAATCTAATAAAGAAATTCATTAGACAAATCTTGTAATAATTAAATAAATATGGTGCTATAAAATTAGTTTTTTATTCACAATTAATTTTAAATTTGAATAATTCAGTTTAGCAACTAACTTTGTAAAAATGGTTTAATCCAATGGAAAAAGAAATATCTGCATTAAATGAAATCCGAAGTTTCATAAAAGGTTTAAAAGAAAAATTAAATACGAAAATTCAAGAGAATAATAAATTGAATGAAGATATCCTTTCTGCAGGAGAAGAGATAACACAGCTTAAAACTAAAATTTCAGAATTAAATGAAAATATAAAGATGCTGAAATTAGCTAGTCAAATTGATGGAAACGAGGTTGGATCTACTAAAGATGTAAAGCTAATGATCAATGAAATGGTAAGAGAAATTGACAAATGTATTGCATTATTAAATAAATAAAATATGAGCGAACTTTCTATTAAGGTAGTAATTGGAGGTAGAACCTATCCATTGACAATTAACAGAGAAGATGAGGAGAAAATAAGAAAATCTGTTTCCGAAATTGAAAATAATATCAAAAATTTAAAAGAGAATTATGCAGTAAATGATATGCAAGATTTATTGGCCATGACAGCCTTAGAATATGCCAATGATTCTGTTACTAAAAATAATTCTGTAGAATTTGAGAAATTAAGTAAAGAAATTATCAATCTTAGAAATGAATTAGAAGATTAATTGAAGTAATTAATGTCGTTAGAAAATAAAAAAGTACTTGTAACAGGTGGAGCAGGATTTATTGGAAGTAATATTATAGAATACTTATTGAATAAAAATAATAAGGTTACTTGTTTAGATAATTTCATCACTGGAAAAAAAGAAAATGTAGAAGGTTTTCTTAGTAACACAAACTTTAAATTGATAGAAGGGGATATTACCAATTTAGAAGATTGTTTAAAAGCAAGTAAGGATATTGATGTTATTCTTCACCAAGCGGCTTTAGGTTCAGTTCCAAGGTCGATAGAGAATCCATTAAAAACCAACGATATTAATATCAACGGATTTATTAATATATTATGGGCTGCAAAACAAGAAAATATTTCAAGAGTTGTTTATGCTGCAAGTTCATCGACCTATGGAGATTCAAAAAAACTTCCAAAAATTGAAAATGAAATTGGTTCACCTTTATCTCCTTATGCAGTAACAAAATATGTAAATGAACTGTATGCAGGTGTGTTCTCTAATCTTTACGGATTAGAACTTATTGGATTAAGGTACTTTAACGTATTT
>CALKFX010000147.1 GCA_938084875.1 uncultured Flavobacteriales bacterium
ACAAATATTTCTCCAGGATCAAAAATTCCGTTAGAATTTAAATCTGCTAGCCCTTCAACTACTACAAATAAATAACTCCAATCCATAGGGTTTGAGCCCATTTGCCAGTGCATGCTAGGCGTTTGATAGGATAAAGGCTCATCACTTTGATAGTTTGCAGGATCTGTATGGTTAGAAACAGAGTCGACTCCAACTTGAAATTCTCCAGAAATATTATTCAATTCTTTTTCTATGTATCCAATGAAATAATTTGAGATGGATGGGTCAAAAAGTAAATATTTGAGAGTATCGTCAAAACAAGAATTACTGGAATTAAAGAAACAATTTTTAGACACATAGGTTTTTGCTCTGTTAAATTTTATCATGGTACCAAAATCATCATAATATATTGAATCTAAAGAAAAATTATTGCCATTAAATAAATGAAAAACCTCTAAATTCAGTGGGTTCTTTGAAGCGTAGTATTGACAAAGTTCATTATTAGACTTCTTAGCATTAGGATTGTAGTTAGTTGCTATAGGATCCAAACAGCCTTCGTTACAAGAAACTAAAATACATAATAATGCAGGGGATAAGAAAATTCTAATATTTTTTAAAATCATAGGTATAAATTATACTCAAATAACGATGCAAAGACATAAAAAGTATGGTTCATAATTCTTTTCATAATCTAAATTAAGTTATTTTAAAAAAGGAAAAAGAATTGTTTAAATTTATCCGGTATGATTTTCAGGTGGTTTATTTTCTTTTTAATTATAATTGGATTTAATTGGTATTCTTCTCTTGCCATTAAGACTGTTATAAAAAGCACATGGATAAACTATATTTATCTAATTGCTAATTTATTGATTGTCGCAAACTTCATTTTCCAAATTAATATAAATAGAGAAAATGGAATTATTAGCCCAGTTTTTTCCTATTCTTTTGGTCTTTTTATAGTTTCAATTATTTTTCAAATTTCCTTAATTTTTGTTCTTTTCATTGAGGATTTTATAAGAATTCCAATCTGGTTATTTCATTTTTTTAGCAAGGGAATGGATAAATCTTTTAAATATATGCCTGAAAGAAGATTATTCATTTCTCAGTTGTCTATTCTTTTAGCTAGTATACCAGCAAGTGCATTATTTATTGGCATGTTAAGAGGGAAATATAATTATAAAGTAATAAAGCATCAATTATCTTTTCAAAGACTACCCAAAGAATTTAATGGATTTAAAATTGTACATATTTCAGACTTTCACAGTGGAAGTTTTGATAATAAACAAAAGTTAAAATACGGAATAGATTTAATTAATAAGCAAAAGCCGGATCTTATTCTTTTTACTGGCGATTTTGTAAATAATGTTGCCGATGAATTATTACCATGGAAAGATTTACTAAGTTCGTTGGAAGCGCCATTTGGAAAATATTCTGTTTTAGGCAATCATGATTATGGAGATTATGTAAAGTGGGATACTAAAGAAGAAAAGGCCAATAACTTAAAAAAACTTATTGATTTACAAGTTGAAATGGGATTTAAAGTCCTTTTAAACGACTCCGAAAAAATACATATAGATAAATCAAGTATTGAATTAATTGGGGTAGAGAACTGGGGAGGTGGATTTAAACAAAATGGAGATTTGGACTTAGCTTTACAAAAAACTAATTCAGACTCTTTTAAAATCCTAATGTCTCATGATCCAACACATTGGGAGGAAAAGGTAATCTCTCATAAAGAGCATATAGATTTAACTCTTGCTGGCCACACGCATGGCATGCAATTTGGAATTGAAATTCCTGGATTTATAAAATGGAGTCCCATTAAGTATAGATATAAATATTGGGCTGGCATTTATAAAGAATTAGAGCAAATAATAAATGTTAATAGAGGATTTGGCTTTTTAGCTTATCCTGGAAGAGTAGGTATTTATCCTGAGATCACACTAATTACTCTTAAAGACAAAGATTCATTAAAATCCGTATAATTATAAATGCAGAAACTTTTAGTATATAGATCATCTGCTGGCTCGGGAAAGACTTATATACTTGTTAAAACTTATCTCTCTTTATTATTTAAAATAAAATCTAACTTCGGGTTTAAGCAAATTCTAGCAATTACTTTCACTAATAAAGCTGCTGAGGAAATGAAAAAAAGAGTTTTAACAGCTCTAGATGAAATTACTAGCGAGGGTAAAAAAAACAAGCTTGCCATTGAGATTTCAAAAGAAAATAATTTTGATATCTCTCAAGTTGTTGAAAGATCTAAAGTAATAACCCAGAAAATATTGCACAATTACAAAGATTTTAATCTTATGACTATTGATAAATTCACTAATAAAGTCATAAGATCTTTCTCAAAAGAATTAGGCATTTCAAATAATTACAATATTATTTTGGAAGAAAATGAATTTCTAGAAGATGTTATTTCCAAATATATTGATGAAGTCTCCAAAAATAAAAATCAATTAGATATTTTGGAAAAGATGATAGAGGAGTCTATTGAACTAGGGGTAAATAACAATATTGAACGACAATTAAATAAACTTAAAAGAATAATCTTCAAATCTAATTCTCAGTTTATACATCCAATGAGTGTTGAGGAAATAGCTAATTTAAGAAGCTTTGTATACGAAGGATTAAATATCTCTGAGAAAAAGTTAAAAGATGCTTGTCGAGTAGGTCAGGAATTTCTTTTGGATCATCAAATTCCATATGAATGGTTACCATATCGAAGAGTCAAAACTATTTTTAATTCAAGTGACCAACTCTCGAATCTAAGCTATAAGGATATAGAAAAATGGAATTCTTGGTTGGAAAAAGATCAATGGTTCAAAAAGTCTTTAACTAAAAGTGAATTGGCCACAGTTAACATTATTTACGATTCAATTATTACCCAAATTAAAACTATAGTTAAAGAGACTTCCTTTAGACTCAAACTAATTGAAGTTCATAAGTTTTTAGTCCCTTTTTCAATGGTTCAGACCTTAATTGAAAGAATCAATATTGAAAAATCTGCTCAAAATTCTATTTTAATTTCAGATTTTAACGATTTGGTAAGTGATATTATTAAAAATGAACCAGCAGGATTTATTTTTGAAAAAATTGGTAGTAAATACCAATATATTTTAATTGACGAGTTTCAAGACACTTCTACTTTACAATGGAATAATTTAATTCCGTTAGTACACGAATCTTTGTCTGTTGGTGGGCAAAACCTAGTAGTGGGAGATGCTAAACAAGCTATATACAGGTGGAGAAATGGCAATGTTGTTCAGTTTATAGATCTTCCGAAGATTCATGATACAAGCCTAAAAAATAATTATGAGTCTCTTTTTGATAATTCTTTTATTGAGAAAGAGTTGGATAATAATTGGAGATCAGCTGTTAATATTGTTGAATTTAATAATTGGTTTTTTACTCAAATAGTAAAAGAATTAGATATTCCAAGCATTCAAAAAGCATATACAAATCTAAAACAGGATTGTCAAAGAGATTTTAAAGGATTGGTTAGTATTGATATTTCTGAAAAGTCAGAGTTTGATTTAGATCTTTTTTTAAAATCCAATATTTTAAATGCAATTGAGTCTGGCTATAGTTTTAAGGATATTTCCATTTTAGTAAGGTCCAAAAAAGATGCATTAAAAATTATTAATAGTTTACTTGTCAATAAGGTAATTGTAAATGGCGAATCTTTAGATATTCCTTTTGTTTCAGAAGATAGTTTGTTCTTAAATACCTCGTTAGCATATAAAATTTTAGTTTCAGCATTTAATTATTTTGAATTTAGAGAAGAAAGAGACTTATTAATTTTAAATCACTTTTTGGAAAATTACTTTTCATCAGAATTTTCAACT
>CALKFX010000148.1 GCA_938084875.1 uncultured Flavobacteriales bacterium
GTTTGCTTGTCGGTTGCATTTGGATTTATATATTGTTTGTAGATATCCATAGTAAATATTGTAGAAGTAGAATTAAGCATGGATGCCAAAGAGGATACAATGGCGGCAGTTAGTGCTGCAAAAGCCAAACCTTTCATCCCTGGAGGAAGTAATTTTAATAACCATGGATATGCATTATCAGCTTTAAATGTATCAAAACCAGCTGTATCTTTTATCATTACATAGGCTGCAATACCAGGAATAACAACAATTAAAGGAATAATTAATTTCAAAGCTGCTGCTAATAAAATCCCTTTTTGAGATTCCTCTAAAGATTTTGCAGCTAAAGTTCTTTGTATAATATATTGATTAAAACCCCAATAATAAAGATTTGCAACCCACATTCCACCTACCAGAACTCCTATTCCAGGTAAATTTTTGTATTCGGGATTTGAAGGCTCTAAAATCATTGAAAACTTCTCAGGAGCTGAATTATAGATTTCTTTTAAACCCGCAATAACACCATTACCTTCAGAAACATTATTTAAGGCTAAATAAGTAGTTACAAGACCACCAAGGATTAGAAATACAACTTGAATGACATCTGTCCATGCAACTGCAGATAAACCGCCATATAAGGAATATGCTGCTGCAAAAAGGGCCAACCCCAATACTCCATAATGCATTGGTATTCCCATAATAATTTCTAAAGCCAAGGCCCCTAAATACAGTACAGAAGCTAGGTTTACAAAAACATAAAGTCCAATCCAAAAAACAGCTAAAATAGTTTTAAGATTTGTAGAATATCTTTTTTCTACAAATTCAGGAATTGTGTAAAGACCCTTCTCTATGAATATTGGCAAAAAGTATTTCCCCACAATAAGCAAGGTAATAGCTGCCATCCATTCATATGAAGCTATAGCTAAACCAAGAGCATAGCCTGAACCAGACATTCCTATGAATTGTTCTGCAGAAATATTAGCAGCAATTAAGGAAGTACCTATTGCCCACCAAGGAAGAGATTTGCTAGCTAAAAAATAATCTTCTGCATTTTTTTGATGTCCTTTCTTATCTCTAGAGACCCATAGTCCAACTCCAAGAATTAAAATAGCATACCCTAAAAATATTATATAATCTATAAGTTCAAAGGTTCCAGTCATAACTATTAATTAAATTAATTTATAAACATACTTAAATTAGTGTAAAAAGTACACTTAAATGTTATTTATTGTGATAAATTTTAATCATTTACTAATGTTGAATATATTAAATTTACAGAGAAGAACCAGTATTTATTTAACCTCTACTAAAGTATTTCCCACTTTTTTTATTTTAAAATTCTAAAATTTAATTTCTAAGTAATATAAATGAAATAAGATTAATTTATTATATCATTAATAGTTTTTTCTTCATCTTTCCATGAATAATTTGGAGTTTTTCCTTTAATATCTTTAATTTTTTGATGTGTTTTATTTAAAAAACTTAAGTATTCATTATTTATTCCAAATTTAGGCTTGTGCGCTAATGAAGTTCTTATTTTATGGATTTCCAAATTTAAGTTTTTAGATTTTTCAGATAACAAAACATCGGATAATTTGTTCCAAATAAATTCTTTTGCCTCCTCAGATGGATGAATCCAATCATTACTATAAAATCTATAATCTCTTAATTCATCTATTAAAATCTCATAACTAGGAAAATAACTAACTTTTTCTGGGAACTCTTTACACAATTGATCAATGGCCAAAAGCAACACTGATTTATTCAAATTGTTTTCTACCAATCCTTCTCTAACATGTCTTACTGGACTAACAGTAAATATTACTGTATTATCTATCTTTTTTAAAATAGATCGCCAAGATTCAACCACTTCATCTACGGTAGCTCTTCTTGAACTAAAAATAGTTTTCATTTGCTTATGACAATTAGCCACAACTTGATTACTTTCCTTATGAATGTATAGCTTAGAAGTTCCAAATGTTATAAATATTACAGAATTACTTTTTAATATTTTGAACACTTCTTCTTGTTGTTCGTTTATTTTTTTCAAAAGTAAATCAGAGCTATTACTATAATATTTTCCACTATGATTCCAACTTAGAAAAACTCCACTATTGTTAATTAAATTTCTTTCGTTATATAATTCCTTACTAATTAGCTTTTCAAAATTATTGGCTAGAGATATTGGATTGTAAATTGTTCCGTAGGGATTTAGATAACCAAAACAATATTTTTTAAAAAAAAGACTCATTTCAGAGGCGAAACAAGAGCCAATTAATAAAAATTTATCTGAATGATTATGATTTTTTGATTTTGAAGCTAGATTAACTTCTGTTCTAAAATTCTGTGTTAAACTCATATTTAAAAATAATATTTTAAAAAACTAATTCAAGATAATATTTAATAATGTTTAAAGATTGTGGATATCTAAAATACAATTATGTATAATAAACACAATTACAGTCTATATATTTGATTAAATAATAATCAAAATATGAAAACTACTGGAAATGTGCCAGATTTTGATAATTTATCAGATTTAGGCTTGTCAAATATTGATACTGCACACTGGAATCTTCCAATAGAAAAACTTTCTGAAATAACAATTAAAAAAGAGATGGGTAAGATATCTTCATCAGGTGCAATTTCAGTACAAACTGGAAAATTCACTGGAAGATCTCCCAAAGACAGATTTATTGTAAAAGACAAGATAACTAGTAAATCAGTTTGGTGGGGCGATGTAAATATTCCTTTTGAAAAGAACAAATTCGATGCGCTATATACTAAAGTTGTAAACTACTTAGAAAAAAAAGATGTCTATATAAGAGACGTGTTCGCATGTTCTTTAGAATCTTTTCAACTAAATATTAGAGCTATTAATGAATACCCTTGGTCCAATCATTTTGTAAGTAATATGTTTAATGAAGTTAAAAAAGACAACATTAAATCTTTTATCCCAGAATGGAATATAATTAATGCTCCTGGGTTTCTTGCTGACCCTATTGTAGACGGAACTAGAAAATCCAATTTTTCAATTATTGATTTTACAAAAAAAATAATTCTTATTGGTGGCACAGGTTATACAGGGGAAATTAAAAAGGGAATATTTTCAGTCTTAAATTATATTTTACCCCATCAAAAAAATACTTTATCCATGCATTGTTCTGCAAATCTTGGGAAAAAAGGAGATACAGCTATCTTTTTTGGTTTATCTGGTACAGGAAAAACAACTCTTTCTGCAGATGCTAATAGATTTTTAATTGGAGATGATGAGCACGGTTGGTCAAAAGATACAGTTTTCAATTTTGAAGGAGGATGTTATGCAAAATGTATTGATCTTTCCAAAGAAAAAGAGCCAGAAATATGGGATGCAATCAAAAAGGGAGCAATTTTAGAAAATGTAGTTTTTAAAGAAAACAGTAATGAAGTAGATTTTGAAGATGGTTCAATAACAGAAAATACCAGAGTAAGCTATCCTTTAGATTTTATAGATAATTTTGCTAAAGGAGCAAAAGGAAACAACATTAAGAATATATTTCTTTTAACTGCAGATGCTTTTGGTGTTTTACCTCCCATTTCTAAATTAGATAAAGGACAAGCTATGTTTCATTTTATTTCTGGATATACTGCAAAAATTGCTGGAACTGAAGAAGGAATAACAGAACCTCAAGTTACTTTTTCTGCTTGTTTTGGCGCTCCATTTCTCCCACTTCATCCTACTAAATATGCTGAAATGTTAGGAGACAAAATAGAATCTTCTAATGTAAATGTATGGTTGGTAAACACAGGTTGGACAAAGGGACCCTATGGGACTGGAGAAAGAATGAAATTATCTCACACTAGGTCTATGATAAATGCTGCTTTAAATAACGATTTTGAAAGAGTTGAATATATCAAACATCCAATATTTGGACTGATGATGCCAGTTTCTTGTCCAAATGTTCCTGAAAAG